>NZ_NXLN01000007.1:0-93519 GCF_003364135.1 Helicobacter sp. MIT 01-3238 | reverse complement strand
TGGGTTAATGCTGTACAAAATTTTTGTTTGTTTTTTTTGGGGGGAGATTTAGTTGAATAAGTTTTTTTGTGTTTTTTGGAGAGGGGGGTTTTCACCTTTCCTTTGTTTTTTTGGGGGTTTAGAGAATTTTCCCCCCCCCCCCCCCCGTAACTAAATTGCTTGCGAGTAGGTTATTTGTAGTAAGTGTGGGAGAAAAAGTTGCTACAAACATAGCAGAACTCATAAGTTTTGTGATTTTAGGCTTGTATTTTGTGCTTTGTGAAGTCTTTTTGAGAGAAGTTTTTTGGGTGCTATTATTTGTGAATAGAGACATTTGGTATCCTTAAATTTATGCAAAAGATATAAAGCGCGAATTATTATGTTTTCTAGCTTAAAAATTTATAAATTTTCACAAAAAATGCAAATAATTTTCACAATCTCTTAAAATCCAACACATAATGAGAAAACGCAAAAATTCCCCAAAACTACCAATTTTTTGCATTTTGTGTGCATTTTTGCGCTATTGCTTGTGATTTTATTTTTGCACTATTGCTTTAGTCTATTTTAATTGCCTTTGTGATAGCGCGTTATTGCGCATTTTGGACAACCTCATTTGATGATAGTGCGTTTGGCATATTTGGCGAGACTAGCTTCCCGCCAAATGCCTTATACAGCACGATTATGGCATTTACTTGGGCAAACTTCGCTTCATCAAGGCTTTGATATGCGTTTAGAAATGTGTTTTCTTGGCTAAGGTAAGTGTCCTCATTTTGCATTCCTAGCGTGTAGCTATTGTGCGCGGTGTCGATTAGTTCTTTTGAGATAGCAAAACTTTGCATTTGTGCTTTTAGGGAATCTTTTGCGGTATTTACTTGGGTTAGTGCGTTTTCGACTTCGCCTAGTGCGGTACGGAGAGTGTTTTCTAGCGTGTAGTAGGCTTGTTTTGTGGATTCTTTTTGGATTTTGTAGTCTTTGGTAAGCGTTGCGCGGTTTAGTAGCGGGGCAGTAAGCGAGCTTGTAATCTGCCAAATAAGACTACCCGCACCCCTTGTAGAATACAAAATCTGTCCCAAACTCCCACCAAGTGAGATAGTAGGGAAAAGCGCGGCTTTTTTGGAATCTCTTAGCATAATTTGCGCATTTAGCGTGGCAATGCTTGATTTTACATCCTCTCTATTTAGCAAAATCTCTTGGGGGAGTTCTGATACGATAGGGATTTTTGCTTCGCTAAATTCCACCACCTCCTCACTTTGCACAATCTCATCTAAAATCGCAGAATCTAGGCTATTTAGTAGCACCAAAATAGCGTTTCTTGTCTGCTCCTCTTGTAGCTTTAGGGCGTTTAGATTGGATTTGGCAGTAGAGAGTGAGCTTACAATCGGGCTAAGGGTAGAAATATCTAGCAAGCCTAGCTCGTATTTTTCTCTTGAAAGAGATAGGATTCTCTCATTATTTTGCAGGATTTGCTCGGCTCGAAGTCGCGCATTGTGTGTTTTTATAAGCGTGTAGTAGTTGGTGGCTATTTCGCCTATTAGGCTTACTTTTGCAGCTTCTAGGTTTGAGATTGTGGCGAGGTATTGATATTTTTGGGATTTGCGCAGGGAGTTTAGCTTGCCAAACAAATCAATCTCCCACGATAGAGATAGATTGGCATTTAGGGTGTTTTGATTGTAGTTTATTTGGTATCTGCTGTAATTTCCGCTTGAAAAATTATGCCCCATATTAAATGATAGCTTGGGCAGTATATTTGCATTTGCAAGCCCTAGAGATTCTCTTGCTTGGGCGATTTGAGAAGTAAGCGTTAGGATATTTGTGTTGTTTTGTAGTGCGGTTTGGAGCAAGGATTTTAGTCTATTATCATTGATGAGGAAAAGCAGGCTTTCGACATAGTCTAAGCCATTATCGCCTTTTTGTGTGCTTGTGTCTTGTTTGGCGTCTTTTTTTGTGTGTGCTTTGGTGTGTGGGAGTGCTACTTCGCCCTTTAAGGTGTTGCGTAGATTTTCTCCAAGTGATATTTCTTTGCCTACGCGCTCGCTATCATAAGGCTTTGCACAAGCCCCAAACTCCAATGCGACAAATCCTAGCACAGCTAGTGCTAAAAGCATCTCGCCTAGCGCACTACAAAATCGCAAGAATCTTAAAAACCTCATTTTACACATTCCTTAAATCCATTTTGGAAATTGCATTTTGATTTACTTCGCACGCTATTATTTGGCACGCTATTATTTGGCACACCAAAAGCCAAAAGCAAAGTCAAAATACCCAAAAGCAAAAGCAAAAGAATGCCAAAAAGCCAAAAAGATTCTTGCCGCCAAAATCTAGCTAGATTCCTAGCATAAACTTTTTACGCAAATTCTTTTAACAAAAGCTTTTGGGTATCCATTATGCCTATCCCCTTATTTAGCGTGTCATTAGCGATGTCTTGGGCTTCTTTGAGTGAGTGCATTTGATATGTGCCACACTGAAATTTATTTGCCTCTGGAATTTTATCGGTTCGCAAAATATCTCTCATACTCGCCTCCCACGCTTCTTTGACGCTCTCATCACTAGGCGTGCCAATCACACTCATATAAAATCCCGTGCGACAACCCATAGGCGAAATATCGATGATTTCGACATTTGGCGTGTTTAAATGCTCACGCATAAACCCTGCAAAAAGGTGCTCTAGCGTATGAATCCCACGCTCGCTCAAAATCTCTTCATTTGGCTTACAAAAGCGCAAGTCAAACACGCAAACTTTGTCGCCCTTTGGCGTTTCCATAGTCTTAGCAAGCCGCACAGCAGGGGCTGGCATAATGGTGTGGTCTACTTTAAAACTATCTAATAACGGCATAGATTCTCCTTTAGAGTTAAGTGTGAAATAAAGAAAGAATCTTAGTAAAATTTGCATTATAGTTTGCTAAAGTGAAAGCAATGTGAAAAAAATATTGCAAAATTCTTGCTACAATACAGAACTTTGTTTGGCAAAAATCAACAAAGAATTGACAAAGCAAAGACAACTCTAAAGCAAAAGATTCAAAGCCAAAGACAACTTTAAGGAGAGATTTTGCAACCCGATGACATAGTAAAATCCTTTAGGAAAATCCAAAGCTATCTCTATGAGCTAACAGGAATCCACCTAGAGAACAACTCTAAGCAAACGATGATGAAAAATCGCCTAGATTCCCTCACTCGCAATCCTATCTTTAGCCACGCCCAAAGCGTGCAAGATATTTTAGACATTGCTAGCCAAAACAGCCAAGCTAGACAGCTTTTTATCAATGCTTTTACCACAAACAAAACCGACTTTTTCCGCGAAAAAGTGCATTTCCAAGATATGCTTGATAGAGCGATGCCACAGCTATTTAATAGCCATTTTCGTATCAAAATCTATTGTGCTGCTTCCTCCACAGGCGAAGAGCCATACTCTATCGCAGCCACCGCACTTTATGCCAAAGAAATCTACCGCTCATCAAGCGATATAGAAATCATCGCCACAGATATTGATACCAAAGTCTTGCAGCTTGCAAAAGATGGGGTTTTCACTTTCAATCCAAAGCTACACTTGCCAAATTGGGTAAATATGGAAAAATACTTTGACACTATATGTGAAAATCCAAACGGCACGCTACAAATCCAAGCAAAACCAGAACTAAAATCTATGCTAAAATTTCAAAACCTAAATCTTTTTGATGAGAAATATCCCTTTGGCAAAAACGACTTTGATATGATTTTTTGTCGCAATATTTTGATTTATTTCAAAATCGCTGACCAAGAAAAAATACTTCACAAGCTTTTTGCGCATCTAAAGATGGGTGGGACATTTTATCTAGGACACGCCGAAGATTTGCTAGGGCTAAAGGACAAAGTCGAGCGACTAGGCAACAAAACCTACATAAAGATAAAAGAATAACGACTTCAACAAAAGAGAGTGATATGATAGAGAGTCCAAAGATAAAAAACTTGCAAGAAAAGCTCCACCCCGATGCGTTTTTGAAGTCCCAGCCCTCACCCATAGGACGAGAAAAGCTCGTAGTCATAGGCTCTTCCACAGGCGGACCCCAAGCCCTAGAAGTAGTGCTTAGCGCACTCCCAGCAGGCGCAAACTTGCCACCTATCCTCATCGTCCAGCATACACAAGAGGGGTTTTCAAAGTCCCTCGCACTTCGCCTAGATACCAAATCCAAAATCACAGTAAGCGAGCTAGACAAAAAAGAGATTCTAAAGCACGATTGCGCCTATATCGCCAAAGCAGGTATGCAGCTAAAAATCGGCTGTGAAGCAGGCAAATACTATGCTAGCCCTTGTGAAGGTCCTAGAATCTCTCGTCATCTGCCAAGCGTGGATATACTTTTCCGCGCAGCTAATAACGCCGCAGGGAGAAGCGCACTAGGGATAATCCTCACAGGTATGGGCGATGATGGCTCTATCGGCATAAAAGAGCTACACAAAAACGGCGCATACACAATCGCCCAAGATGAAGCCACTTGCACGGTGTTTGGTATGCCAAAGCAAGCAATCGAAGCAGGCGCAGTCGATGAGGTAGTCGCACTACAAAATATCGCAGGCAAAATCATAGCCTATGCTGAAGATAGACTACCACACAAAAAGAAAATAGAAATAGATGATGAGAGCAATGAATACCACATTTAGTGCGTTTTGATTTTGTGGTTTTTGTGGCTTTAGATGATTTTGCTTTTTTACATTTTGTGTTGTGTTTCAAAATATTTTGAAAGTTATTTTGTGATGATTTTTTGGTTTGGTGGTTGTTTGAAATAATTAGTCAAGGTTAAGTTTGTCGTATTGAGATTTCGCAAGAAAGCGAAATATCTCTATTTGATTCTACTTGAGATGCTTAGCTTGCGCTTAAGATAACAAATACTAGATTTTGCCTGCTTATTTTCCGTTGTCATATTGAGCGAAAGCGAAATATCTCAAAGAATTATATGAGATTGCAAAAAGCATAGAAAAAGGCATAGATTTGCAAAATCTATTTGGAATCTTTTTTGAGATACTTCGGTTTGTGCCAAACCTTAAGTATGACAAGCAAAGTTTGCTTGTCATACTTCAAGCTACTCCCTTAAGTATGACAAATGTTTTTATAATATGACAAAAACAACTTGGCTTGTGGAAAATCTTTTTGAGCTTCCCCAAACTATAAAATTCTAGTGGAGGGCTTTTGAGACTTCAAAACCCCCCTCCCTTAGAGTAAGTGTGTTTGACTTTTTAAAAGCCCCCTCCCTCTGCGGAGGGGGTTTGGGGTGGGTTGATTCCCGTCATTGCGAGCAAATGCTAACGCATTTGCTCGCAATGACGGAGTGATTGTTTCACTAAAGAAACTGAAAGGCTTTCAAAAATGCGCTTCGCTTGTTTTGAGATGTGGCGACAAAGTCGCAACGAGTGCGTATTGCGTAAGCAACCCACCTGCACTTGCAAACCTTTTTTTTGATTTTTTTATGGGTTGCCACGAATCGCTACGCGATTCTCACAATGACAGAAAGAACCCGCCATAGCAAACCACCGCAATACAAAAATGCACAAAAAAAGCCAAAATCCAAACTCAAATAAGTTTAGATTTTGGCTTAGCACTTTTTAGCCTAACAATTTTAGAATCTACGATTTTTTAGCCCGCAATTCTTATAAGGCTTTAGGATTTCCATTTAGCGATTTTTGTTTGGCTATTTTTCGCTTAAGTAGCTTTAGGCTTTTTGGATTGCCAAATTACCTTAGATTCACCACCCCTATTGATTCGCCCGCAACAATTTGCTTGGATTTATTTGCCTTGATAGACTTGTCTTGGGCGAGTGATTCTAGCGTGTGGATTTTTGATATGCTCAATTAGCTGTGCACACCAGCCCGGCATTCTCCCTAGCACAAATATCGGTGTAAATAGCGTTGTGGGGATTTTTAGCGCGGTTAGAATGATTCCACTATAAAAATCCACATTTGGATACAATCCACGCTCCTTGAAATAGTCATCACTTAGCGCGACTTCTTCAAGCCGCTCGGCTATATCACTAAGTTTTGCATTCATTTTTATGCCCTTTTTGTCAAGCTCATTTTTTAGGCTTTTTATCGCTTTTGCGCGTGGGTCATAGCTTTTATAGACACGATGCCCAAAGCCCATTAGCCTAAATGGGTCGTTTTTATCCTTTGCTTTTGCGACAAATTTTTCGACATTTTTGACATCGCCGATTTGGGCTAGCTGGGTTAGCACTGCTTCGTTTGCCCCGCCGTGTGCTGGTCCCCATAGTGCGTTTATCCCTGAAGCGATAGCTGCATAAGGATGCACCCCTGTGGAAGCGACATTGCGCACGGTGGTAGTAGAAGCGTTTTGCCCGTGGTCAGCGTGCAAGATAAGGATTTTATCTAAGGCTTCTACCTCAAGCGGTGTAGTTTCTAGCTCACCTTTTGTAGTGTGCTTAAACCTGCCGTGTGGATACGCCCTAAGCATATACAAGAAATTCTCCACATAGCTTTTGCTGACATCTGGGTCGATAAAAGGCGCACCCACAGAATTGCGATAGCAAAACGCTATCATCGTTGGGATTTTGGCAATTATGCGATTTGCCATTGTTTGGTAGTCGTCCTCATCGTCCATTTCTTTGTGGTCGTGATATAGCGTAGCTAGCACAGAGACAAGCGCGCAAAGTGTCGCCATAGGGTGTGCTGCATCTGGAAATACGCTAAAGATTCCCTTTAGTCGCTCGTGCAAAAAGCTCCTATGCCTTAGCTCCAAGTCAAACTCTGCTGATTGTGCTTTGTCTTTGGGTAGCTCGCCACTGATGAGCAGCTTGCAAATGTCGGTGAATTTGTATTTTTCTACCAAGTCTTGTATGGCTTGCCCACGATAAAGTAGCTCGCCGTCCTTACCATTTACATAGCTGATAGTAGAGGTGCAACCCGCTGTGCTACCATAGCCCGGGTCATAGGAAAATATCCCCGTAGTCTCAAAAAGTTTGGAGAAATTTATCGCTTTTGGTCCGCGAGTGCACTCTATGAGGTCAAAATCATAGCTTTGCTTGGTTTCGTTGTTTGTGAGAGTGATTGTTCCCATTTTGTATCCTTTTTCAAGTAGATTTACAGAATCTAGCTTCATTCTGCATAAGCTAGAATAACACGATTTTGCTATTTAAGTAAATTTTTGTTTAACTTTTTGTGAAGTTTTCTACCCAAATGTGCAAAATCGTAACCAAATACCTAAAAATCGCTTGCACTAAAATTTTACTACAAACATTGATTTTACTTCCGCATAGATTTATGCAGATTCCATTTTCTACAAAAATGCGGTTTGATTTTGCGCAATTTTTTAAACTTTTTTGCAAAATTTTGGTGTGATTTTTGCGAAAAAATTTTTGCAAGATTTATCACAAATTTTTTGCAGATTTTCACAGATTTTCAAGCACCAAGCGAAACAAAGAATATTCATCTTGCAGTGATTTTCGCAAAGCCCTCCACTCTTTGCAGTGCTTTTCTACTAGATTCCAAAACCTATGCGAGTGGTTTTTGTGCACGATATGAGCTAGCTCGTGAATTATCACATACTCTATCTGTGGCTTGCTAGCACAGATAAGCAAAAGTGAGAAACTTAGGCGATTTTGCGTGCAGCTCCCAAAGCGCGTAAATGTCTCTCTCACGGCGACTTTACTATATTCTAGCTGCATTTGCCTAGCAAGTGCTTGTGTGCGCTCTTTTATATGACACAGCAAGATAAAGCTAAGCATTTGTTTTGTGGTTTTTAGCTTGGGAGGCTTTGTAGCGGGACTTGGAGTGAGATTTAGAGTGGGATTTGAAGCGAAATCGCTTTTGTGCATTTGGGCTAAAAATTCTTGTGCTATTAAGGCTAGGCTTTGCTCCTCTATCCACTCCCCAAAAAGTAAGATTTTGCCTCCGTGTGAGTGAAGTATCTCATCTGTCTTTGCTATCTGTGCTTCATATCTCGCGCAAGTTTTTGCTATCCATTCTTTGTGCTTTTGGCAAAAGTCCATTATGACTTCTGGCTTTGCTTTTGGTGGGTGGCTTACCTCTATTTTTATCACGCTTTTTTGCCATTTTTTCTTACTTGGCAGACCGATACAAATCCGCAAATTTTGTGATTTGGGCTTTTTTTTGAGGTGGATTTTGTATCCATCAAAGATTAAAAACTCCTCACTCTCACTAGGGTCAAACTCCCCATTAGAATCGACACTAAAGAGATTGCGCTCGTTGTAATTAAGTAGATTTAGTTTTTTGTTAAACAGCATAAAACCTCTTTGTGCTATTGTGCGTTATTGCGTTTGTTTGCAAAATCTTAAGGCTTCTATTTATAAGACTTTTGGTAAAATTATCAACTCCAAATCCCAACACTAGACAAACAAAAGCACTGCAAAAACACCTTTTGCAAATCTAGCCACCAAAACCTAACAAAAAGGACAAAAATGAAAATCCTACTTCTAGAAGACATAAAAGGACTTGGCAAAAAAGGAGAAATCCACGAAGTCAAAGACGGCTATGGGCAAAACTTCCTAATCGCAAAAGGCAAAGCAAAGCCCGCCACAAACGAAGTGATAAACAAATACAAAGCCGAGCAAAAAAACCTAGCCGAAGCAAAAGCCCTAGAATCTGCCGAGCGAAAGCAGCTAGCAAACGCCCTAGAAGAAGTCAAACTCACCATAGCCAAAAAAGCAAATAATGGCGCACTCTTTGGCTCTATCACAAAAGATGAAATCGCCCAAACCCTAGCAAAACAGCACCGCATAGAAATAGACAAAAAACACATAGAAATCAAAAATCCCATAAAGCAAGTCGGGGATTTTGTCGTGGAAGTCAAGCTAGGAGAGGGCGTAAATGCAAAGCTAAAACTCCAAATCATAGAGCAATAGTGCAAGCCTAATAACACAATCAAGCGATATAGTGGCGCAAAAGGCACAAACTAAAAATCTAAAAACAAAAAGGAATGAAATGTTTCACGCGACAACAATACTAGGCTATCTTGGCGAGTATAATGGCAAAAAGCACGCAATCATCGGTGGCGATGGGCAAGTGAGCTTTGGCAACTGCGTGCTAAAGGGCAATGCCACCAAAATCCGCACGCTTTATAATGGGCAGATTTTGAGCGGGTTTGCAGGAAGCACAGCTGATGCGTTTAGCCTATTTGAGAGCTTTGAGAGAATCTTGGAGGGCAAAAAGGGGGATTTGGTGCGCTCTGTGGTGGAGTTTGCAAAGCTATGGCGAAGCGATAAATACCTGCGCAAACTTGAAGCAATGATGATAGTGCTAAATACACAAAAAATCTATATCCTAAGCGGTAGTGGCGATGTGCTAGAGCCCCAAGACAACAAAATCGCAGCTATCGGTAGCGGTGGCAACTACGCGCTAAGCGCAGCTAGAGCACTTGATAGACACGCTAGCATAGAGCCAAAGCTCCTAGTGCAAGAATCCCTAAAAATCGCTAGTGAGCTATGTATCTACACAAATGATAATATTAAGATTTTGGAGCTAGAAAATGACAAATGAATCAACTCAAACAAACAACGAACATATCAAGCAAATGACACCTAAGCAAATAGTAGATTTTCTAGATGAATACATAATCGGGCAAAGTGAAGCAAAAAAGGCAATAGCTATCGCACTAAGAAATCGCTACCGCCGAATGAAACTCCCAAAAGAAATCCAAGAAGAAATCACACCCAAAAATATCCTAATGATAGGCTCAACAGGTGTAGGCAAAACAGAAATTGCACGGCGAATGGCAAAGGTAATGCACTTGCCATTTGTCAAAGTAGAAGCGAGCAAATACACTGAAGTGGGCTTTGTGGGGCGAGATGTAGAATCTATGGTGCGGGATTTGGTAAATGCTAGTGTCGCACTCGTCCAAAAAGAATACCAAAGTAAAAATGAGCAAAAAATCGCTGATTATATCGTGGATAAAATCACGCGCTCACTCCTCCCGCCACTCCCTAGTAGCGTGAGTGAAGACAAAAAGCGCGAGTATGAAATAAGTTTCGCCAAAATGCGCCAAAAAGTCATCAAAGGCGAAAATGACCATCTAAAAATCGACATAGAAATCACAAAAAGAGGCGAGCTAAACGACTTAGAAAATGGTATGCCCCCAGACATAATCAAAGTCCAAGAATCCATAATCAAAGTGCTAAACCGAAATGAGAGTATCAAAAAAACACTTACCATAAAAGAAGCAAAAGAAGCCTTAAAAGCCGAAGCAGAAGAAAACTCACTTGATATGGAAGCAATCAAACAAGAGGGGCTAAAAAGGGCAGAATCTAGTGGCGTGATATTTATCGATGAAATCGACAAAATCGCCACCTCTAGCAAAGACTCAAAAACCGACCCAAGCAAAGAGGGCGTGCAACGCGACTTGCTACCTATCATTGAGGGGAGCAATGTCGGCACAAAATTTGGCAACATAAAAACAGATTATATTTTGTTTGTCGCAGCAGGGGCGTTTCATCTAAGTAAGCCAAGCGATTTGATTCCAGAGCTTCAGGGGAGGTTTCCCATACGCGTGGAGCTAGACGCCCTAAACGAAGAAGCAATGCTAAAAATCCTAACCCAGCCCAAAAACTCCCTAATCACTCAATACCAACACCTACTAAGCGTAGAGGGAGTGGAGCTAGAGTTTGACAAACAAGCCTTGCAAGCCCTAGCGCACTTTGCTTACCTAGCAAACCAAAAAACAGAGGACATAGGAGCTAGACGACTACACACCGTGCTAGAGCGCGTGCTAGAGGACATAAGCTTTAGCGCAGATGAGTATGCCAAAGAAAATCCAAAAGTAAAAATAAGCAAAACCCTAATCGAGCAAAAACTATCAAACCTCGTAGAAAATGCCGATATGTCGCGCTATATTTTGTAGGCAGCAGGCGTTGCTAGGCATTGTGAGCAAATTTTGGATTCTTTCAAATGAGTTATCACAAATCTAAGATTTTGCAAATTTAAGATTTTGGCAAGTGGTTTTTGCAGGGGTAGATAAAGGCAGATAAAATTAAGGTAGCAAGGACAAAAAGATAGAGACAAAATATAGCAAAGGCAAACGATTCTAAAGCTGGCAAAAATCAAAAAGCAAAGTCAAAATCACAAAACTTAAGGAAGCAAATGCACTCATATTTCCCTACAAATCTTAGCGAGGAAGCACTAAAATCCCGCGTAGCAAAAGAGTTTTTTGCGGAGTTTTCTTACGAACCATTTGGCAGAGTGGATTTTTGTATTTCCTATCAGCACCACACACTTTTTGAGAGGATTAACTTCCTTTGGGCAGAAGCAAAAAGTGGCAAGGGCAATGACATATACGCAAGTTTTGTCCAGCTTATTTTAACGATAGGAAAGGCAAAGCTACAAGAAGAGCTACTACCTCCCTCTTTTTTGGGGGCTTTTGATTGTGAAAAAATCGCCTTTTTACCATACTATGAGATTATGAGCGTTTTTTCACAGAGCGATTTTAATTGGAATATCACTCCTAGCAATCGTGGCACAAAAGAATTTCATCAGCTCTACACACAAGTAAAATCTATCATAGAATCCAAAAAACTAGAATTTGATTTTGCTAGCCAAAAGGGCGAGTTGCAAGAATTTATCCGTGCAAATTTCACGCTAAACTATGCCCATCTAAACAAAATCCAAATCACAAAAGATAACTTCGTAAATATCTATCTAAAATGGCTAAATCGCGTGCGAGATAGCATAAGCATAGATTTTGACTTAGTAAAGCCTGCCATTATCGATGCGGATTTTTATCTAGCAGATTTGCTAAGCTACAACAACACACCTACTGAAATCATAGAAAATCTAAGGATTTTGCTAGAGGAGGACACATACAAAGTCCGCTTAGAAAAAATCAAAATAAGCTCAAAAATATTTAAAAATGCCTACACAGATTTTGGGTTTCGCGATAGGCAAGAATCTCATAATGCGTTTTGGAGTATCTATGAGCGACCACCAAAAGAAGAATTTCAAAAATATATTTTAGAGAGAAGAGATTTGCTCGTCCCAGAAGATATTAGAGAGAGAAAGGGTAGCTTTTTTACCCCTACTCAATGGGTAGCAAAAGCACAAGAATATCTATTTGATACGCTAAAA
Organism: Helicobacter sp. MIT 01-3238; assembly: GCF_003364135.1. NCBI lineage: Bacteria > Pseudomonadati > Campylobacterota > Epsilonproteobacteria > Campylobacterales > Helicobacteraceae > Helicobacter > Helicobacter sp. MIT 01-3238. Next base: position 81,489 of record NZ_NXLN01000007.1, on the reverse strand, counting down.
GAAAGACCTTATTATATTTGGGATTGTGCAGCAGGGACGGGAAATCTCCTAGCAGGGCTAAATCTAGCAAATAATCCGCTTGCAAAAATCACTGATAAATACAAAATCTACGCAAGCACTATTGATGAATCTGATGTGGATATAATGAGGGAATTTGCAAACATAAAGCAAGAAGTTGTAAAACTTGATTTGTTGCCTAAGCATATTTTTCAATTTGATTTTTTAAATGATGAGTTTTTTGACATTAAATGCAAAGAACACTCAAAAGATGAGTTTGCAAATGAGCAATGCCCAAACTGCCACCCTTCCAAGCTCCCCCAAAGCCTACAAAGAGCAATAAAAAATGAACCACATAAAGTAGTGATTTTTATCAATCCTCCTTATGCAGAAGCTAGCTCCTATGGTGTCAAAGGCAAATCCCAAGTAGCAAATACCACAGAAATATTTAATCGATATAGCAACGAAGTAGGTGCAGAATCCCTAAGTGAATTATTTGCGCAGTTTTTTATTAGAATCTACAAAGAAATCCCAGATTCTATCCTTGCATCATTTTCAACTCCAAAAATGATAAAAAGTGAAAAATTTGTAAAATTTAGAGCGACATTTAGAGCAAAGTTTTTAAAAGGCTTTATGTGCCCAGCAGATTCGTTTGATAATGTCAAAGGGCAGTTTCCAATAAGTTTTATGATATGGGACACAAGCAAAAAAAATGCAATAACTTCTGTAAAAATAAGCGTTTTTGATAGGCTAAATGTTTCTTTGGGCAAAAAAAGATTTGCTGTGCAAAAAAATACAAAAAAGACTTTTCCAAATTGGCGTGCCTCTTTTTATGATTTGCAAAGCAAGCAAAAAGCCCAAATCATCATCGTGGGGCCCTCAATGCAAAGCAATGATAATACTTTCATCACAAATAAAGCCAAGCAAAGCTACATAGACAAAAAAATGGTAGCAAATATCACAGCAAAAAATCTTATTCATTTTTGCGTTTATTTTGCTATTAGGCACTGCATAGAATCGACTTGGATAAATGATAGCGATAGGTTTTTGCACCCAAACAAATTGTGGGAAAATGACATAGAATTTCAAAACAATTGCCTTGCTTTCACTTTGTTTTATAAAAAAAATAGAATCAGTGTGCGAGATGGGAAAAATCACTTTATCCCCTTTAGCGAAGAACAAGTGGGCGCAAAAGAAGTGTTTGATTCACATTTTGTGTATGATTTTATCAATGGCAAGCTATCACCGCAATGTGCCCAAAAATACGAGCAGTCCCAAATAAATGGCGAAGGCTTCACCACTTGCAATATCCCAGATTCCCCTCTTTTCTTCTCCAAAGAAGCAAAAGCCGTATTTGAGTGCGGACTAAAGCTATGGCGATACTACCACGAAGTAGCAAGTGATAAATCCTCCCCACAAAGCCTTGCAAACCCTTACTCCCCATACAACGCAAATGCAAGCCTTTATGACATAAAGGAATTTTTCAAAGGGCGACAAGAAAAAGAATCCAAAGATAAAGAATCCAAAAAAGGCAAGATAAACCCTCAAAGCAAAGATGAGCACTTCAACTCACTTATGGCTTCGCTAAACCAAACCCTGCAAAATCTGGCAAAGAAAATAGAGACAAAAACATATTTTTACGGATTTTTGGAAGAATAGATTTTGATAAAATACAAGAAAACCTAAAATCTTTAAGGAAGCAAATGCACTCATATTTCCCTACAAATCTTAGTGAAGAAGCACTAAAATCCCGCGTAGCAAAAGAGTTTTTTGCGGAGTTTTCCTATGAGCCATTTGGCAAAGTGGATTTTTGCATAAGCTATCGCAATGCCACGCTTTTTGAGTCGCTACAATTCCTTTGGGCAGAGGCAAAAGCAGGGGATAAAAGCGATATTTATGAGTCGTTTGTCCAGCTAATTTTGACGATTGGCAAAGCAGATTTGTATGAAAATCTTTTACCCCCTGCGTTTTTGGGCGCGTTTGATTGCGCCAAAATCGCATTTGTAGAATACCACGAAATTATGAGCGTTTTTTCCAAGAGTGATTTTAATTGGAATGTCGCCCCAAGTGATTACACCACCAAAGAATTTAGAGAGCTATACGCCAAAATCAAGCATTTGCTAGAATCAAAAAGCCTTGTTTTTGACTACTCAAAAGACAAAACCGAGCTAAAAAACTTCATCACACAAAACTTCACCCTTAGCAACAAAAATCTATCCAAAATCCCAATCACCAAAAACAACTTCATACGAATCTATATCAAATGGCTAACTTGTGTAAAGCCCAGCATAAGCATTGATTGGGAAGCAGAAAAGCCAGAGATTTTGGATTCTGATTTTTATCTAGCAGATTTGCTAAGCTATCAAAACACCACCAAAGAGATTTTTGAAAATCTTAGAATCCTGCTAGATAAAGACCATTATAGAATCGCTTTGGAGAAGCTACGAAGTGGCAGGCTAAACATTAGCGAAGTGTTTTTCAAAGACGCTCAAAAAGCGCATAGCAAGTTTTGGAATCTCTATGAGCGACCGCCCAAAGAGGAGTTTTGGGGCTATATCATAGAGCGCAGGGATTTGCTAGTCCCCCAAGACATACGCGAGCGCAAAGGAGCGTTTTTCACGCCAAGCATTTGGGTAGAAAAAGCCCAAGACTACCTAGCAGACGCGCTAGGGGAGGATTGGCAAGAGGAGTATTATATTTGGGATTGTGCAGCAGGGACAGGAAATCTCCTAGCAAACCTTAGCAACAAATATCATATATTTGCTAGCACGCTAGATAAAAGCGATGTAGAGATAATCAAAGAGAGGATAAAAAACGGCGCAAATCTATGTGAGGAGCATATTTTTGCCTTTGATTTTCTAAATGATGAGCTATTTGACAAAGTCGATGAAAAAGGCAATATTTTAGCACAATCAAAGCTGCCAAAATCCCTCCAAGAGATTTTGCGCGATGAGTCCAAAAGACAAAGGTTAGTGATTTTTATCAATCCTCCGTATGCGGAAGCAGGTAGCAGAAAGCAAGCGACAAAAACAGGCACGACCAAAGAAAGAGTAGCAAGAGATAACAAAATCAGTGAAATCTACAAAAAAGAATTAGGCAAGGCAAATAACGAACTTTTCGCACAATTTTTTATAAGAATCTACAAAGAGATTCCAAACTGCATTTTGGCAAGTTTTTCAACGCTAAAATATGTAAATTCTACAAATTTTATAAAATTTAGAGAGAATTTCCAAGCAAAATTTTTAAAAGGCTTTATGTGCCCAGCAGATTCATTTGACAATGTCAAAGGGCAGTTTCCTATCGGCTTTTTGATATGGGATTTGGCACAAAAGACACCTATCAAACAAGTAAAACTAGACACATTTGAATCTAGCAACAAAATAATATGCAAAAAAAGATTTTACGCAAGCAAAAAGGCAAGCATAAATAAATGGCTAGCAAAATTTTTTAGCGACAAAGACGAGCAAATCGGGGTTTTGATGGCAGATGCCCCAGATTTTCAAAACAATAATCACATAGCTTTCATCAATGAAATTGGCATAGCGCACTTGCTCTATAAAAAAATAATTCCGCAAAATTTGATTCCCTTTTGTGTGTATTTCGCCGTGCGCCTTTCTATAAAGTCCTCGTGGATAAACAATAGAGACCAATTCATATCCCCAAGTAATGAGTGGCAACAAGATAGCGAGTTTCAAAATGATTGCTTAGCGTTTTCACTATTTCATACGCAAAATAAAATCACAAGCAAAGATAGCATAAACCACTTTATCCCATTTAGTGAAAAAGAAGTAAATGCAAAATCTAGCTTTACCTCGCACTTTATGAATGACTTTATCAATGGTAAAATAAAGCCCGAGAGTGAAATAAAACAAAAAGAATGCTTCAAAGACTTGTGTGTAGAAAAGCAGAGTTTTATCCCCACAAAGCCACTATATTTTAGCCCACAAGCACAAGAAGTGCTACGCGCAGGGCGTGAGCTATGGCGATACTACCACGAAGTAGCAAGTGATAAATCCTCCCCCCAAAGCCTTGCAAACCCATACTCCCCCTACAATGCAAACGCAAGCCTTTATGATATAAAGGAGTTTTTCAAAGGGAGAAATGAAAAAAACACTATAAACCTAAAAAGCAAAGATGAGCACTTCAACTCGCTTATCGCCCAACTAAACCAAGTCCTGCAAAATCTAGCAAAAAAGCTAGAGAGCAAAATCTATGAATATGGATTTTTAGAGGAATAGATTTTTGGCTAAATCCAAAACCACCTACAAAAAATAACGAAAGAAACACCAAAACCTACAATGCAAAATCAGCAAACCACAAAATCACAAAATCAGCAAAGTCCCACAGCGCAAAATCACACAACAACAGAGACCAAAAAGCAAAATCAAGTAACAAAAGCTGGGTTTGTCGCACTCATAGGACGACCAAACGCAGGAAAATCAAGCCTGCTAAATTCCCTAAGTGGCGAGAAACTAGCCCTAGTATCACACAAAGCAAATGCCACTAGAAGCACTATGCACTTTATTATCCCCCACACTACAAAGCAAGGACAAAACTGCCAAATCGTATTTATAGACACCCCGGGCATACACAAGCGCGAAAAACTGCTAAATCAGTTTATGCTAAAATCCGCACTAAAGGCAATGGAGGAGTGCGATATTTGCGCTTTTATGTGCGCTTTTGGAGATGACTTGAAGCACTATGAGGAGTTTTTGGATATTTATCCACAAAAGCATATCATCATCGTTAGCAAGATAGACTACGCAAGCAATGAAAAACTAGCCAAATATCTCGCTAGATTTAGCCCCTTTAGCGATAGGTTTTATGCCCTCATTCCTATAAGTGTCAAAAAAAGCATAAACTTAGACAATCTGCTAGAATCTATTTGCGCGCATTTGCCACACTCTCCAGCACTTTATGATGAGGATATGCTTACCACACATACAAGCAGGCAAATCGCAAAAGAAGCGATAAGAGAGGCGATATTTAGCCTATGTAGCGATGAGATTCCTTATGAGAGTGAAGTAGAGATTCTCTCTTTTGTAGAATCGCTCACAAACGCCCAAAACACCCCCAAAAAAGCCATACCCATAACCCACATAAACGCCCGCATACTCGTATCCAAACAAAGCCAAAAGCTAATCGTAGTAGGCAAAAATGGCAACTCCATAAAACGCATAAGCACCTACGCACGCCACAAAATAGAGGAAATCCTAGCCCAAAAAATCTTTTTGCATCTAAGTGTCATCGTCCGCAAAGAGTGGGCAAAAAGCAAAAAAGATTTACAAAGATTAGGCTATAATTTCGACTTATGATTTTTGCGAACCTTACCTAAGCGATTGTGCGAAAACCACGCGTAAATCTAGGCAAAACACTAGGCAAACAAAGGACAAAAATGCCACAAAAAATATCAAACAAAATATCAAAAAATACACCTTATCATTTATCTTGCAATTTATCTATTTTTTCTACTTTTTCTCGTGCTTTTTTTGCTAGCTTTATCTACACTTTTTTTGTCTTTTTTGACTCTGCATTGTTTGCTAGATTTTGTGCGTCTTTGATTAGATTATTTAGATTTTGTCTAGCTGTTTTTGGTTTTGGAAGTGTGGCGAGTTTGTGGCGCAAGATTTTGTGCTTTTTGGTAGTGGTTTTGGCATTTGGGAATTTTGCTTTGGCACTTGATAAAGATGCCACTAGACTTATCCAGACCTACCGCACACAAGGCATAGAAAAAACCGCCACCCTGCTAGAGCAATACTTGCAAAGAAAAGATTTTTGGGCTTCTATGCTTCAAGACAAAGATACGGATTTTGGGTATTTTGAGGGATATGAGTATTTGTTTGTCTCAAACAAATCCGCACCAAACCTCTCACTATACAAAATCACAAATGGAAATCTAAGGCTTATAAGGCAACTATCCGCGCTTGTCGGCAAGGGCAAAGGCGACAAGCGCGTGCAAGGCGACCTAACCACTCCTATCGGTGCGTATGACTTCACAGGCAAGCTCACAGGGCTACCACCATACTATGGACCGCTAGCCTACGCCACAGACTACCCAAACAACTACGACAAAGCCCTAAAGCGCACAGGTGGAGGGATATGGATACACGGCTTGCCACTTGATGGCAACAGAGAGGAGCTAAACACGCGCGGCTGCATAGCCATAGACAACGCAGTGCTAAGCGATTTTGGCAAAATGGTGGATTATAAAAAAGCTATGCTTATCACTTATGAGGGCGAGCTAGCAAAGCCTAGCAAAGATGACTTAGCCACGCTTCTAGCCGCGCTGTATCAGTGGCGCGAAGCGTGGAAAAAAAACAATCTAAACGCATATCTAGCATTCTATCACAAGGACTTTATGCGTATCGATGGCAGTAAGCTAAATGCCTTTAAGGCACAAAAAAAGCAAGTCTTTGCCAAGCAGGAGCAAAAAGACATAATCCTTAGCAATATCTCTGTCGTCCCCTACCCCAATGACGAAAAGCGCGTAATGTTTCGCGTGAGCTTCCAGCAAGACTACAAAGCCTACAAAAACGGCAAAATCAGCTACTCATCAAACCATTACAAAATCCTATATGTATCTTATGAAAATGGCAAAATGCAAATCCTAACCGAACGATAAAACACGCAAAATCACATAAAGAAAAACGATGAGAAACAAAACGGGGCAAAATCTAAAGCATATTTTGGCACAAAATCTAGGAAAGTTTTTTGCCTCAAATTTTTTTGTGCTAAAGCCTTTTGCTTCAGCTTCTTTTGAATCAAAGTTTTTTGCACCAAAAATATTTGCAAAAACGAAGATTTTGCTAGCGCGTTTTTTGCCAAAAGCATTTTTGCCTGTCAAGTGTTTTTGGCAAACTCTCAAGCAAATTTTTAGACAAACTTTTAGGCAGAATTTCAAGCATAATCTTAAGCGGTGTTTCAAGCGAGAGAATTTAAAACAATCTTTCAAGTGGTGTTTTAAGCAAAATCTACGCATTCCTAGAGGGATTTTTATCGCGCTTATTTTTGGCACTTTTGCCTTTGGTGCGTTTCCTAGCCTAGCAGAAGCCGCGCCCACCACTATCCCAAGCGTAAATCTATCTTTGAGTGCACCAGATACACCCGCACAGCTTGTTACTTCGCTAAATGTCGTAGTCGTCCTAACGCTACTTATCCTAGCCCCATCTCTTGTGCTTGTGATGACTAGCTTTATGCGACTTGCGATTGTGTTTTCATTCCTGCGCACTGCACTTGGCACACAGCAGTCCCCACCTACGCAGATTCTCATCTCTTTGGCACTTGTGCTGACATTTTTCATAATGGAGCCTGTGGGGAAAGAAGCGTGGGAAAAGGGTGTAAAGCCCTATATCGATGAGAAAATCAGCTATGATGTCGCATTTGAGCGAGCTAGTGAGCCATTTAAAAACTTTATGCTAAAAAACACGCGAGAAAAAGACTTGGCACTTTTTTATCGTATCCGCTCCCTGCCAAACCCCCAAACCACCGCAGATGTCCCGCTCACTATCGCCATACCAGCTTTTATGATTAGTGAGCTAAAGACGGCGTTTATGATAGGGTTTTTGCTATATTTGCCATTTTTGGTTATCGATATGGTGGTAAGCTCCATACTTATGGCTATGGGTATGATGATGGTGCCTCCTGTGATGATTTCGCTACCGTTTAAAGTGCTAGTGTTTGTGCTTGTCGATGGGTTTAATCTCCTTATCGGCTCACTTGTGCAGGGCTTTAAGTAGCTTTGATTTGCTTAGAGTTAGATTTGTTTGTTTAGCCTTGTTTAACTTGATTTGTTTTGATTTATTTGTGCTTGATTGATTCTTAGATTTTGCTTGTTTTTTTGTGTTTTTTTGTAGATATATTTTTGGATTCTTGTTTTTATATTTTTTACTTTTGCTTACTTTGCTTTGTTACTTTTTGATTTGATTGCTTTTTTGGTTTGATTACTTTTTGGCTTATTTGTATACTTGACTATTTTATCCTTTTGACTATTTGCGCTTCCCTGCTTGCTTGATATTTGCACTTCCGCGCTTTGCCACCTTGACATAATTTTTCTATATTTTTTTATTATTTTTTGCCATATTTAGATTCTATTTTTGTATTTTTTTTATTTTTGATTCTCTCTTTTTAGACACGCTACCGCGCTTTTTACAGAGCATTTTATAAAAATATTCTAGTCATTTGCCCCCCTCCTCACAAATCCCACCTCACAAATCTCTACGATATTTTTTCATCAAAAATCCACGATGAACAAAAAATTTTTTGGAAAATACTTTTACCTTAAGCAAATCTTAAGAAGGGGGGGGGGTAAAATACGCTCAATTTAATTTTATAGGAGCGCAATATGACACAGGAACAACTTGAAAAAATAATGAAAAGGGCGGGTAAAGGATTTATAGCTTGTAGTGTAGAACCAATTATCAGGTATAAACAACACGGCGATGAAAAAATTCTCTCTAATGAAATCAAAAAGAATTTTAAAAATCCTATCGAAACTTTTTGGGAAAGAATAAAATGGGTTACTGAAATAATAGAGGCAAATAAACATATTGAAGCACTTAAAATCATAGAAAAATCACATAGAGTAAAAAAGAATTTTTGTGATTTGGCAAGAAATTCATTGCAAAACCTCTCTTGTCAAAACAAAGCACAATCTTAAAATCTAAGGAGTAAAAATGCGAAACGCTACAAGCAAAAGTTTGAAGTTAGGTTGTTTATGTGCAATATTTGGATTCTTATTTTGTGGTTGCTCATTTTTTGGGATGGGCGGACAGGGAAATGGATATGTAAAATTCTTTAAGCCAGCCATACCAAAAGAAAAAGTAGAAAGACTACTAGCTAGTGGCAACTATCCAAATGAGATAAAAGTGATAAAAGTGATGAATATAAACGAACTTCTTTCTGTGGCGGGTTCTTTACACAACGAATATGGCTGTATACTCATAGGGGAGGCGGGGTTTGAAGGTGCATTAAGCGAGGAAGATAACCCCGCAGAAGTAGCTAGGAGGAGTGGGGCAAATGTATATATCAATCTCGTAGAATACTCTCGCACAGCAAGCGGGACATACACAACGATGATGCCAACCACCTCACACACTACCACAAACTCAAACGCCTCTGCGTTTGGCTCTGGTGGATGGGCAAGCGGAAGTGGGAGTAGCACTTCTATGACTTACTCAAGCGTGCCTATCACACGGTCTTATAGTGTAGATAGATATGCACAGAGTGCAGTGTTTTATCTCTGCGACTAAACCGCAAAAGGAAGCAAAATGAAATACACAAAAATACTAATACTTCTAATAGCAATATCCGTAAGCACCGCAAAGCAAGAGCCAGCCACACCCTCAAAAGAACAGCTAGCGATGATGGCAAAGCTATGCTTAGAAGCAGGCGACAAAGAGGAGTGCCAAGCACTCATAGAAGCAAATGTCTTGCCTAGAATGCAATTTTGCGCAGTGTCTTGCGATAGCATAGGAGAGGCTAACAACTGCTACAAATCCTGCAACAATGTAGGGATAATCCACCTAGTAGCAGGAGACTACCAAAAATCCATATCTTATGCCAAAAAATCCATAGAGCTAGGGAATCCAATTATTTACACTTGGCTAAATACATTGCACTACAAATCAGGGAATATAGAAGCACTCCAAATGCTAGAAAAAGCCTGCAATGACAAAAAAGACAAAGAAATTCAAGCAGCTACTTGCAATGTATTGGGAGGGGTCTATCTAAAAGGAAAAGGTATATTTGGAGCGGGTAAAGGAGTGTATCAAAACTACAAAAAGGCTTATGAATACTTCAAAAAAAGCTGTGATGAGATAGAAGCGCAAAATAGCCAATTTGGATGCTTTCATCTAGGCTATCTACACGCTCAAGGCAAAGGCACAAGACAAAATAGCTATCTAGCCAAAGAATACTATGGCAAAGCCTGCGATATGGGAAATCAAGGTGCTTGCAATATCTATAAGGATATGCAGTAGACAAGTAAATTTTTTGCTTTTATCTTTTTGTGGTGGAGCTTTGATTTTTATCTAGCTTTTTTATGGGCTAAATTTTTACACTTTCTTTGCTCTCTCTCGTGCTTTTGCTTCGTGGAGAGTGGCTAAATTTTATTTAGAAATCACTTAATAAATGGTGGTAAAAAAGTAAATCACAAAATGCAAAGGCTACCAAAGCACTACAAAAAGCCTCTTTTTCTTTAATTAAATTTTTTTAAGTTTTTGATATATTTTAGATTCTACTGCCTGATAATATCCACATTTGGTGGGATAGCAAAGTCAAACTCCCTATCATCAATTGCCTCATTTATCCGCACTCGCTCAAACACGATTTCCACAGCATTGTCAAACTCATCGCTAAATTCTAGCTTTTGTGGCTTGCCACCTTGCAGTGTAAGCGCGTAGTCTATATCCTCATACACGCTATGATATTTGCCGTCTTTTTGTAGCTTGGCTTGGCGCAGGATTTGCAAAAAGTCGATTTTGCTCTTGGCACTGCCTATGCTTACCTGCTCCAAAAACGGCTCATATATCGTAGTTTTTTTACCATTGATATAAATCTCTTTTGGCGTGGGCTTCTCATATATCCACTTGGCTTTGGCAGGGGCTTTGGCAAGCAATGTGCCACTATATATGAGCGTATTTTCTTGGCTAAGTGTCTTTTGGATAAAGTCCGCTTTGAGAGTGCGTATATCCTCACCAAACCCAAGCGCGACACCAAAGGAGACAAAATGTAGCGCGAAAAATCCCACAAATATTTGCAAAAAGCTCTTTACTTCTCGGCGTTTATCGTTTTTGAATCCCTGCATACCTAGTCCTTAGATTTTCCCTGATTGCAAAATATCACAAAACATAGCGTGCAAATATCACGCAAACTAGACAAGTCTAATGACAGCCACAGCCACCTCCGCCACAGCAGCCACCTCCGCCGTGATGATGACTATGCCCACTCATAGATTCTGCTGATTCTGCCAAGTCCCCGCAGCCACAGCCTCCACCACAGCAACCTCCCCCTACCCTACCTTGCAAAATCTCATCAGGCGTAGCTTCGCGCACATCGGTGATTTCGACATTAAATAGTAGTGTCTTGCCTGCCAAAGGGTGATTATAGTCAATCATCACAATAGAATCATTAAAATCTTTTACGATGACTTGCACTGTCTGCCCATCCTCTGCTTGCCCAAAAAGCGTCATTCCTTTTTGCAAAGAAATGCCCTCAAACTGCTCTTTTGGCACTTCTTGCAAAAAGTCTTGCTGATAGATTCCATAAGCATCTTCTGGCGGGATAGATAGATTTAGCTTATCGCCTTTTTTGGCACTTGCTACTGCTTTTTCAAGCCCACTTATGACTTGCCCCGCACCGAGCAAAAACTCTAGCGGTTTGGATTCTAGATTGCTATCAATGACTTCATTTGTCTGTGATTCTTTCACTTCATAGAGGATTGATACGACTTGATTTTGTGAGATATTGCTCATTTTGTTTCCTTTTTGGTTTGGTTTTTGAGATTTTTTGCTTTTTTGCCCTGCTCGGAGTCAGGATAAGAGCCGATAAGAAGGTCTAAAAATTTCTCATAATTTTGCGTGTCTTTGGTGTATTTGAAAGACCACGCCGTATGCCACAACACCACAGGCATATAGCTTGCTTCGCTGTCTATGGCTACGCTTCGTTTGAAAAATATGATTGCTTCTTTGTATTTTGCTTGCTTATAGGCGATTTCGCCAAGCATATAGTAGCAAAACGCGCTTTTATACTCGCCCTCTGCTAGCCACTTATATCGCTCACTTGCCGCTTCAAAGCCTTTTTGTCTATATAGCTTTTGGGCTTGCTCATAGACTTCTTTTTTTGGTAAATGCTTAAACTCTTTTGGGAATTCGCTAGCAGGAGCATCATCTGCGGATTTTGCCGCGCTTGGCTCACCACTTTTGCTATCAGCCACTTTGGCTTCATCTGCCTTTGGTTGTCCTGCTTTTTGCTGACTTGCTTTTGATTGTGCGGTTGAATCTATGGATTCTAGCTTTTTTAGGATTTCACTATTTGCTTTTGCATTTAGTGCACTCACTTCGTTTAGCTTAGTTGTGAGGGATTTCACTTGTGCTTGTAGCTCGCTGATAGTAGCACTAGCAGAATCTAGATTAGATTCTAGTGTCTTTATCCTCATCTCTTGCCCATTTGCCAAGTCCAAGAGATTTTTTATACGCAAAGACTGCCCCTCAATGACACTTTGCAAGCCCTCTTGGGATTGCTCTAAAGTTTGGATTCTAGTATTGTAATCAATGGCAATATTTTCGAGGTTTTTGTTAGTAGTTTGGAGGTTTTTTAGCTCTTTTTTGGTAGCACCACTTTGTAGCTCAAACGCCGATGGTTCAGCCACAAGGACACAAAAAAAAGCCAAAGCAGGCAAAGCACTAAAAAATACAAAAACGCTAGAAATCTTTACCCTTGTCATTTTCTATGCTTTTATGATTTCTATTGTCTTTGTTAGCTTTGTCTTGCTTAGGCTTTTTAGATTCTTTTGTGAAGCGTGTCTGGCTACCTATTTATCCACTTCTTTGCACTACACTTGCGCCACTGCACCCAATGCCACTTATGGCTACTACTGCGCAGGAGTAGCAGAAGTGCCACCACCTATCACGCGAATGTCGCCTCTACGGTTTTGCTGGTAGCATTCCTCTGTTTGCTCTGTGCATAGAGGTTTGCTTTCGCCAAAGCTGATTACACGGATATTTGCAGGATTTACACCCTTTAGAGATAGGGCATCTCGCACGGCTATCGCACGCTTTGTGCCAAGAGCGTAGTTATACTCATCTGTCCCTCTTTCATCAGCATTGCCCTCAATAGTTACTTGATAGCTTTGTTGTCCTTTTATGCTTCTTGCAGCTTCGTCTATGACAGATTGCATATCGCCACGGATATTAAATCTATCAAAATCAAAATAGACACTTCCTATGGTTTCGCCCGCATCTCCACCTTCGCCAAAGACACTGCCACCTGCACCGCCTCCACTACCACCGCGTGAGCCTCTAGCTCCTTGATACACTTCTGTGTCAGTATCATCATCTTCATCAGAATCTACATTGACACCCTTATCAGCACAACCTGTCATCAAAAAAAGTGCAAAAGCTGCACCAAACAACATAAACTTCTTCATAGGAATACTCCTTTAAGCTTGGGATAAAAACACCATTTTAACATAACAAAAACAAATATTTTGTTATTTTTTGCGTTTTTATGCGTATTTTAGGGCGATTTTGTGGGGTTTGGTATTTTGGATTTTATCTTTTCGCTTTTGTATGACAGTGGCTAAATTCTACAAAATTTCAAAAATCAAAAAAACTTTAGGCAAAAAATCAAACAATCCTGCAATGCCCCTTTAATGCGCCTAATACCACCCTTTTAAGACACAATATCAAATCCACAAAAACCCACAAAAATCTTGTAAGCATTTTTCAAGATTTTCAAATTCTGTCAATCAAAAAATATTACCAATCAAAAGATTGTATCCCCACAGCATTTGTAAGCGGGAATAAAAAACTTTTGTTATAGTCAAGTCGTATCACGCCGATAGCAGACTGCCCAGCAGTATGTTTCAAAAACATCACACTTCCGCCGTCTTGAGAGAATTTTGGCATTTGATTATTTCCCACAGCAGTTAGCCTGCGGATAAAATCGCTCTTTGTAGAAATGATATAAATATTGAAAATATTTGGACCAAATTCGTTATTACTCTCTCGGCTTGCATAAGCGATATAATCGCCAAATGAACTCACAGAGTTATTATTCCTGCCGTGAAAAACGACTTGTTGGGCTGGGGCATTGAGATTTAGCGACTTGGAGTAGACATTTGGCGTGCCTAGCCTATCAGAGATAAACACCATTTCATTGTCGTTTTTGATAAACGCACCTGAAACATCGATTCCGGGATATTTGGTAAGCTGACTAAGTTTTTTGCTTTTTGTATCGTAGAGATAAATATCTGTCTGCTTTCTTGGAGCAAGTGTGATTAGTAGCTTTTTGCCATCTTTGCTTACATCTGAAACCGCTGCCATACCTTGACTATCTACGAGCCTTTCACTCTCTCCTGTGTAGATATTGTAGCGGATAATCGTAGGCAATGGCAGATAGCGCGTGAAGTAGATTTCCTTTTGTGCAGAATCAGCCCATTTAGGAAAAATATTAAGCCCACCTGTTATTATGGTTTGGTTATAAGTAAGCGTATAATCGCTAAGCACGATATTTGCTAGCCCCGAAATCGTGTATTGAGAATACACCACATAGCGGCTCATCCAATCAATCGGCGGAGCTTTTATGTATTTGTTTATATCAATAGCCATTTTGTGCGCTGCAAATGGATATAGCTGCGAATCTGATACTTGATAGGTTTTGTTTATGCTTAGATTAGAAGAGTTTATGTCATAAAGTAGAAGTGTCGCCTTGTAATTTTTGTTTTCTTTTTTTACTTGGATAATAGCTACTAAATCGATTTTTTTTGCTTGGTAAATACTATAATCAATGCTTCCTTTGCTATACGCCCCCCCATCACTTGGCTCAAAATGCCCCGATACACTCAAATCCCCCATAAGCACTTTATACGCCCTCTTTGCAGTGAGAGACTCTCCTGCTGGGACATATCCCACCTCTATTTTTGGCATTCTTTGGACGCTTTTTACGATTTCCATAGTCGCATCCGCGCCAAATGTCAAACTCATCAAAAGTCCTACGCCACCAAAAAACGCAACTACAAACTTTCTCATATTATTTTCCTTTCTTTATTTCCTTTTATAAAAATTGCGTATTATATATCACTTGCAAATACAAAGCACAAACACTATTGAGAATCTATGCGAAAATTCATATCAATCTGCACGGATTTCCCCTCTGGGTGAGGCGGGAAACTCTCATTTTTAAAAGAATCTAGTAATTCAATCACACCCTCATTTAGTCCATCAAACTTAGACAATCGAACAATGCGATAGCTAAACCCACCACTTGGGCTAATCTGCACAAGTGTCGTAACTATCGCGCCTTGATAGGATTGATAAAACCCCGGATTCCATTTTCGATAGATTATATCATAAATCTCGCCATACCATTCGTCATACTTACCATCAGCAAAATCTGGCGAAATCGTTTGGGATTGCGCTTCTATTTGTTTATTGTCCATAGCTTTTATTTCATCGCGTATTTTTTCGATTTCTTCTTGGAGGGCTTGGAGGGCATTTTTTTCAGTTTTGTCTTGGGTGTTTTTTGCTACCTGACTTCTATCATCAGTATTTTCCACAGGTGGCATTATCTGCGCATCGGCGATATTAGAAAACATTTCTTTTATCCCCATACCCTCCACAGGTGTGCCTGCATTTTTTTTGTCTTGCTTTTGTTTAGGTTTTTTGGGCTCACTAATGCTAATAGCAATAGACTGCTCCAAAATCGTGCTTGTGCGTGGAATGTATTTGGTTTTAAAAAGTGGTGTGAAGTTGAAAAGCAGTAAAAAAAGCACAAAAAAATACACCAAAAAAGCACTAATGCCACTATAAATGAATGGAATCTCACTTTTTTGAAGCATTTGCTACCCGCTTGTTACAAGGGAGATTTTTTGGAATCCTGCTTCTTTGACGGATTTTAAGATAAACATTATCGTTTCATAGTTCAGTCGCTCATCACCGCGTATAAAAACAGGTGTTTCTTTTTTGTCATACTGCTTTGCTAAGAGATTGAAGCTATCGGGAAATGCCTTGTATTCATAAGAGTTGTTTTTGATATAGACTTTTTTGTCTTTGTCTATACGGATTTCCAAAGTATTATCTAGTGCGCGTTTGTTGGTTTTTGTGCCTTTTGGGAGGGTTATGTCCTCTTGGTAGACAATCGTAGGCGTAGTTACCATAAGAATAGCAAGCAACACAAGCATAATATCCACAAGAGGAGTGATATTTAGCTCTGGCTTATCCTCCCACAAAAAATTCTCATCCATTGTTTCTATGTGTCCAATCTTTTGTAAATCTATCTAAAACTATGTGGAACAACGATATAGTCTATTTGCATCTGCACATACACACCCAAATCATACACCTTGCGCTTAAGACTTAAAAAAAATGTATATGCTGGAATCGCTGTAAGAATCCCCGCAGCCGTAGCGATAAGTGCCTTTGATATGACAGGAGCTATCACATCAAAAGAAATCTGTCCCGTGCTACCAAGCCTACCAAACGCGTCCAAAATCTCAACTACCGTGCCAAAAAGCCCTATAAATGGAGAAGTAGAAGCAATTATGCTTAAAAACGAAAGTCCTGTGCTTGCTTCTTTGATAGTCTTACTTTTCCAAATAGAAAAAATACCCGGCTTAAGTCCGTGCTCGGTATTAAAAAACAGTGCGTCTTTTGGGAATCTTTGCTGCCCTTGCAAAATCGCATCTAGCGATTCTTGCTCGTCCTTGCACATACTAGATATAGAAAAGTATTTGTAGAAAAAAATCCACAGAGTAACAACAAAATAAAACGATAACCACACAAGTGTAAAAAGCGTGATAGGACTAGACTCCTCAAAAAATATAAACAGCGAACTCATACTTTTGATTCCCTAGATTCCGCTTTTTACAACTTGCTCTATACGAGAGACAACTGAAGAAATAGCCACTCTATCATCACTAGCTTCCTCAAGGAGTTTTCTAGCATTATCAATGCCCTCAGAGATAGCACCCTCATCATCGCCACCGACTGCCACCGCACCATTTGCAATGACACTCACCCTTGTCGCACTTACATCTGCATAGCCCCAATCAATCGCCACAAGTTCGTGCTTTCCGTCATTGATAATCTCTATCACGCCTGCTTTTAGCAATGACAAAAGATTGCTATGCCCATAAAACACGCCAAACTCCCCCTCAACCCCGGGCATAGTGATAGAATCCACTTCGCCAGCAAATATCTCACCATAAGGCGTCACAATGCTTAGATTTATTTTTTCCATATAGCAACCTTTATGCTTTTTTCATACTCTCTGCTTTTTGGACTGCTTCTTGTATATTTCCTACCATATAGAAAGCATTTTCAGGGATATGGTCGTATTTGCCCTCCAAGATTCCCTTAAATCCTTCAAGTGTATCCTCTAGTGCGACATATTTGCCCGCACTTCCTGTAAACACTTCCGCGACAAAGAAAGGTTGCGATAAAAATTTCTCAATCTTTCTAGCGCGTTCAACAACTTTTTTGTCCTCTTCGGATAGCTCGTCCATACCAAGTATAGCGATAATGTCTTGCAAGTCTTTATATTTTTGCAAAATCTGCTGAATACCTGTGGCGATTTGATAATGCTCTTCGCCAACGATTTGCGGGTCAAGCATACGAGACGATGAATCAAGTGGGTCTACCGCAGGATAGATTCCCTTTTCTGCGATTTTTCGGTTTAGCACGGTTCGTGCATCAAGGTGTGAAAATACACTCGCGGGCGCAGGGTCAGTCAAGTCATCAGCTGGCACATATACCGCTTGGACAGAAGTGATAGAGCCTTTTTTAGTAGAAGTGATTCTCTCTTGGAGCTTGCCCATCTCACTTGCCAAAGTTGGCTGATAACCCACAGCTGATGGGATTCTACCTAGCAAGGCAGACATTTCAGAGCCTGATTGCGCATAACGGAAAATATTGTCAATAAACATAAGCACATCTAGCCCTTTTTCATCACGGAAATACTCCGCCATAGTTAGCCCTGCAAACGCGATTCTGTTTCTTGCTCCCGGTGGTTCATTCATCTGCCCATAGCAAAGAGCGACTTTGTCTATTACCCCACCTTCTTTCATTTCGTGATAAAGGTCATTTCCCTCTCTTGTGCGCTCGCCCACACCTGCAAACACAGAATACCCGCTGTGTTTATAAGCAACATTGTGGATAAGCTCCATAATAACAACCGTCTTGCCAACGCCCGCACCACCAAACAATCCTACCTTACCACCTTTTGAGTATGGTGCAAGCAAATCAACGACTTTAATCCCTGTTTCAAAAATCTCTGTCTTTGTGCTTTGCTCCTCAAACTTTGGTGCTTCTCTATGGATAGCCCATCGCAAATCACTTTTTACAGGAGCACCACCATCGACAACTTCACCTATAACATTAAAGATTCTGCCTAGCACAGCTTCGCCCACAGGCACGCTTATCATCTCTCCTCTTGCCATAACGGCCTGTCCGCGAGTAAGTCCCTCTGTCATATCCATAGCGATTGCACGCACACGATTATCGCCTAGGTGAGCCGCCACTTCTAAGACTAGATTTTTCTTTTTGCCATCAAAATCATAGACAATATCTAGTGCTTCATTGATAAAAGGCAGATACGACTCAAAATCTACATCTACAACTGGTCCTATGACTTGGACGATTTTTCCTTCTTTTGATTCCATTTAAGTCTCCTTTATTTCATAGATTCCGCGCCCGCGTTGATTTCTACTAGCTCGGTAGTAATCGACTCTTGTCGCGCTTTGTTATAAGAGATAGTAAGCTCTCTCACTAGCTCGCCTGCATTTTCAGTAGCTGTGTCCATAGCCTGCATACGCGCACTATGCTCTGCTGCTAGAGAATCAATCAGCGCGTAATACATATTATACTCAATATACTTCTGAGCTGCTTGGTCTAGCACTGCGTCTTCATCATCATCTGGCTCAATGGTTATGGATTCTTGCTGAGCAGTATCCTCACTTATTTCCTCTATGACTTGCTCTAGCTTATAGCCTAGTGGCAGGATACTTTTGACTTTTAGCTCTTGAGAGATTTTGTTTTTAAATCCATTATGCACCAAAATGACTTCATCAGTCAAGCCGTCTAAATAATCTTTGGTTACCTGCATAATAAATTCACTAGCTCTCTCAAAATCAGGCGAAGAACTAAGCCCCGTAACCTTATCCAAAATCTCAATCTCATTAAAAGTAAAATACGCTATGCCTTTTTTGCCAACACCGCGAAGCCTTACCTTAATACCCTTTGACTTAAAGTCCGCAATCAGTCTTAGCACCTCTTTGATAGTGGCTGCATTAAACCCGCCGCAAAGTCCCTTATCAGCGGTAATAAACACAATATCAACCTTTTTTACTTCTTTATTTTTTAGGTTGACAAAAAAACGACTATTGATGTTTTCTAGTCCGCGCACTTTCATCTTTGAGATGACATCTTCAAAAACTTCATTTAACCTATCGTGGAAAGCTCTCGAACGCTTCGCCATTTCTTCGGCTTTTTTGAGTTTTGAGGTGGAGACAAGTTTCATCGCTCGTGTCGTCTTTTGGGTGCTCTTGACACTGCTGATTTTTGTCCTAATCTCTTTTAGATTATTTCCCATTTCCTACTCCACTAGCTAAAACTTAGCTTGTATTCTTCTAACGCCTTTGT
Source organism: Helicobacter sp. MIT 01-3238 (assembly GCF_003364135.1). Taxonomy (NCBI): domain Bacteria; kingdom Pseudomonadati; phylum Campylobacterota; class Epsilonproteobacteria; order Campylobacterales; family Helicobacteraceae; genus Helicobacter; species Helicobacter sp. MIT 01-3238. Next base: position 62,137 of record NZ_NXLN01000007.1, on the reverse strand, counting down.
GAGACTTGCCTCTAAGTCTTTATCCAATGCTTTTTTGCTACGAATTCCCTCAAAAATCTTAGGATATTTTGCTTCCAAGAATGGATACAAATCGTTTTCAAAATGCCCTACTTTATTTGCAGGAATATCATCTAAAAATCCGTGTGCTCCAGCAAAAATAGCCACCACTTGTCGCTCAATAGGCAACGGCGAATAAGGAGGTTGCTTTAGAACTTCCACCATTCTTTGTCCTCGCTCTAGTTGCTTTCGGCTGACTTCATCAAGGTCAGAAGCAAATTGCGAAAACGCTTGAAGTTCTCTATATTGTGCCAAGTCAAGTCGCAATGTCCCAGCAACTTGTTTCGTGGCTTTGATTTGAGCTGCACCACCCACGCGAGATACAGAAAGTCCCACATTTATCGCAGGGCGAACGCCAGAGTAGAACAAATCTGTTTCCAAGAAAATCTGCCCATCAGTGATAGAAATGACATTGGTAGGAATATATGCAGAGACATCGCCTGCTTGAGTTTCGATGATGGGAAGTGCGGTAAGCGAGCCAGCACCTTTTTCATCAGAAAGTTTTGCAGCTCGCTCTAGCAAACGAGAGTGAATATAGAATACATCACCCGGGAAAGCCTCACGACCCGGAGGTCTGCGCAAAATCAAGCTCATCTCTCTATAAGCCACCGCGTGTTTACTCAAATCATCATAGATAATAAGCGCGTGTCGTGCATTGTCTCTAAAGTATTCGCCGATAGTTACACCTGTGTATGGAGCAAGATACTGCATAGCCGCAGATGAGGAAGCGGGAGCATTTACGATTACTGTGTATTCCATAGCTCCGTGCTCTTCAAGCTTGCGCACCACTTGAGCGACAGTGGATTCTTTTTGCCCGATAGCCACATAGATACAGATGACATCTTGCCCTTTTTGGTTGATAATCGTATCTATCGCAACGGTTGTTTTCCCTGTCTGTCTATCGCCGATAATAAGCTCACGCTGTCCTCGTCCGATAGGCACAAGTGCGTCAATAGCCTTTAGCCCTGTTTGCAATGGCTCGTGGACAGACTTCCTATCCATAATACCCGGTGCTTTTTCCTCAACGAAACGATATTCGCTTGCTTCAATAGCACCTTTACCATCAATTGGCTCTCCAATAGTGTTGATAACACGCCCGACAACAGCATCGCCAACGGGAACTTTCATAAGTTTGTTTAGTCTTTTTACAGAAGCACCCTCTTTGATTTTGCTACCATTACCCAAGATAACAACACCAACGCTACCTTCCTCAAGGTTTGACGCCAAGCCAAAATCACCCGTGTCAAATTCCACCATTTCATAGGACATTACATTCTTAAGTCCATAGACTTTTGCCACACCGTCGGCATAAGCGATGACTTTACCTGTCTCGGATATGTCGATATTTATATCAAAGCTACTAATCTTTTCCTTGATTATTGAGCTAATTTCTTCAGATTTTAGTTTCTGTGCCACTTCTTTTTCTCCTTTACTTTGGGGTAAATAACTAGGCTAAATCGCCTTTAAAATATGGGACTGTAAATCATCAAAGAATTTCTTTTTGAGAAAAGAAATCTCCACTCCCAAATCCTCTACTACTAGCCGAATACCATCGATTTTGGCTTGAGATTGCTCAATGCTAAGTTTCGCGCCAAGCCTGTTTGAGAGGCTCTTAGCAATGCTATCAATCGTGCCAGAATCAAGGTTTTTATTTGCATACAAAACAGCCTTATGCTGATTTTGCAAACTTCGCAAATGCTTTTGCAAAATATCAGCGATAAAAGGCATAATCTCTATGCGACCGTTTTGTATTAGCAAATCTACAAAATTCTCAAACTCTTTTTGATTTTCTAGCAAAGACATCAATAGTTCTTTTTTCTTTGCCTTTTGCACATAAGGAGAGTGAATAATATCCCTAAACTTCTCTAGCTCAAACGCCTTGCACGCACTAGACAAAACATCGCTAAGTTTTTTTAGTGTCGCATTATCATAGGTTTTGATAAGTGCTTGCGCGTATTTTTTTGCGATAATCTCTTCCATATTACGCCACCTTACTTTGTAGGATTCTCACATACTCATCACTGCTAATGTCCCCTGCCTTGCCATTAAACAACTCTTTTAGCACGGCTTGGACGATTTCCTCTCTCATCTTTCGCTCCTCAAATTCCATAATCGTTTGGCTACCTTTGATGAGATTTTCCGCATCGCTTTTATACAGCTCATCATACCGCTTTGCGATATTACCCGACTCTTGCTTGGCAAAAGCGATGATTTCTTCGGCTCTTTTCTTTGCCTCCTCTAGCTGTTTTTTTGCCTGCTCTTTGGACTTCTTGGCAGATTTCATTTTTTCTTGGACTTCCTCAAACCTCTTTGCAATAGAAGCCTTGCGATTGTTTAAAATGTCTTTTAAATATGGCACGACAAAATACCACACAATCGCCACAAAAATCGCAAAGTTTATAATTCGCACAGTAAAATCAGTCTGTGAAATATCTACCGCCCCAGAAGCACAAGACACGCTATGTAGCGCACCAAACAAAAACACAATCTTAGCTATCCACCTCATCACATTCATCACACTCTCCTTTTAGCTCACAGCTGCTTAATCTTAAGCTTAAGTGCGTCTTCAAACTCACCCAAGTGAGCAAGCAACTCTTTTTTGCTGACTTCTTTTTGTTTCTCAAGATTAGCCCGAAAATCCTGAAGTTTTTTTACTAGCTCTTCTTGTTTTTTTTGGAGATTGGCTTCGTAGTGAGATTTTGCATCGCTAGTAGATTTTTGGAGGATTTCGCTTGAGCGAGCCCTCGCATCAGAGAGTATATCTTGGATTTGTTGTTGGATTTCTTGGACTTGTGTATCACTACTGCTTATCGAATCCAAATCTTTGCGTAGTGTAGCCTCACGCTCGTCCATAAAACCTATAAGTGGCTTAAACAGCCAAACATTTAGCAAAACCATCGTAAGCAAAAATACGACAAACACTAGCAACATCAAGTAGGGGTCTGGTATAGTGATACTCATCTTAGTCCTTTCTTAAAGATTTTCTTTACAATGTCCAAACATTATAGCAACTCAATCTTAAATTAAGATTTTAATTTCTCAATTAACCACAAAATTTTATCCCTTTTGGGTTGAATCGTAACACTTTTGTGAGAAATCTGCGTGCTTATCCCAAGCGAAATAAAAACTTCTTGCAATTCTTTCAGCTCATCTGCAATAGAATCTTTAGCATCACCACTTCCTTTTGATTGCTTTTGTGATTGCCTGACATTCCCTGCGGAATTTTTTAGATTCTTAGCTAACCCCTCTGTGTCGCTAACAGATAGCTTCTGTCCGATGATAGAATCCGCCAGCACCTTTTGGTCTTTTTCGCTAAGCCCCACCATTACCTTAGCGTGCCCCTGTGTGATTTTGCCCTCCAAAATTAGATTTTGAGCATACTCACTAAGCTGAAGCAATCGCAAAGTATTTGTAATCTGTGTGCGAGATTTTTTTAGCTTTTTAGCAAGCTCCTCGTGCGTGATATTGTGCTCTTCAATAAGAGACTGATATGAGTTTGCTAGCTCAATAGCGTTCAAATCCTCTCGTTGGATATTTTCTATGAGGGCTATTTCTCGTAGCTTGTCTTTTAGGGCATTGTTTATGATTGCTCTTAGGCTAGATAATTTTGCGATTTTACTCGCTCTCAATCGCCGCTCGCCCGCAACTAAAAAATATTTCCCCTCATCTTCATACACCACGACAGGCTGTATCTGTCCGTCCTCCTCAAGAGATTTCGCTAGCTCTTTTAGAGAATCCTCATCAAATGCTTTGCGTGGTTGATATGGATTTGGGTGGATATTTTCCACTTCTAGCTCTACAACCTCAAACTGGCTAGACACACGCCCGCCTACCCTAGCATTGCTTAGGTCCTCCTCATAGGCGCGCATAGTATCGCCTAGCAGTTCAGCTAGTCCGCTACCAAGTGCCTTTTTTTGCTTCTTTGCCAAATCACGCTCCTCGCAAAATGACTTGTGCTAAATCTTGGTAAGCTACACTACCGCTGGATTTTATATCGTATTCTATGATAGGCTTGCCAAAGCTAGGACATTCTGCAAGTTTGATATTTCGCGGTATAACGATATAAGGCTCAAGACTTTCCTCACCTTGCGCCTCTTCATCTTTTTTGAAAAGGTTGCTATCAAAATACTCTCTTAGCTCTGTTAAAACCTGCTTGTGTAGGTTATTTTGCGCTGCATACATTGTAGGTAGAAGTCCGCGCACTTTTAGCGTAGGATTGATTCCGTTCTCTTTGACGAGTTTTATGGTATTTAGCAACTGCGTAACCCCTTGCAAAGCATAATACTCACACTGCACGGGTATAATCACCGAGTTAGCCGCTGCAAGCGCATTTACTGTGAGCGGTCCAAGAGCGGGCGGAGAATCAATGATGATAAAATCATATTGCCCTTGCACTTCGGCGATTTTTTTCTTTAGGATTAGCTCTCTTCCCTCTTTGTTTGCCCAAAAGCTCTTTTCAATCCCCACAAGCGCAATGTCTGAAGGCACTATATCCATAAACTCTATATCCGTTTTTTGTATCACTTCAGAGATTGTCTTGCTTCCCATAAGGACATGATAGATATTGGATTCTATCTTTGTGCGGCGAAGCCCCAAGCTCCTTGTCGCGTTTGATTGTGAATCAAAATCAATCAAAAGCACCTTTTTTTCTGCTGCTGCCAAACACGCTGCGAGATTTACCGCTGTTGTGGTTTTGCCTACTCCGCCTTTTTGGTTTGCTATGGTTATGACTTCACACATTGCTAAACTCCATACCTTTCTAAGTTATAAATTATCCTCCCCCCCACTTCCAAAGCCCCGTCCTCACGCAAGATTGCTTCTTTTAAGCTGACTTGCTCGCCTTGAAAATGAAAGCAGAAAGAAAAATTTCTGTAAAATTCTAGCCTATATTTTCTAAAAATTTGCTTCCAAGTTGGAGGTTTTTGCAAAATTTTAAAATATTTTTCCAAAACCTCGTGTTTATCGGGACTAATATCTAAGCTACCAAACTTCACACTTTGGAAATTTAGCCCGATTCCACAAATAATATGACTATCATATATCTCTACCAAAACCCCACCAACTTTGCTATTTTCTACATACAAATCATTGGGGTATTTTAGCCACACACGCGAGCCTAGAGAGCTAAGCACTTCTTTAAAAACAAATCCCAAATAAATCGCCAAACTCTGCTTTGGCAAATCTTTTGGTGGATAAGAAAAAGTAAATGAAAACATAAGAGAATCTTTTGCGTTTTCCCACAAACTACCCCTAGAGCCTACACCAGCCATTTGAGTTTGGGCGATGACACATATATCTTTAGATTTTGCTTGAGATATTTTTTGGGAGGGGGTTGTGCCACTCTCTTTATGCTGTGCTTTGCATTGCGCTTGAGAATCCATTTGGGATTTTGTTTTTGTTTCTTTTTGGGATTCTGCTCCTTGAGATTCTGCTCTAGTTTTTGTAGCGGATTCTTTAGATTCTTTCAATATGCGTTTAATCTCTTTTTGTGTGGAATCCACCTCTTTTAGCCAAATATACTCCATTGCCTTATGCCTTTGCCTTATACACTTTATGAAATATGTTTTATCGCAATCGTTGTCTAAAAAAAGCAATTTTTAAAAAAGTAAAAATTTAAGAGGAAAACCAACCAAGATACTAGAATCTAACTTAAGAAGCTAAAAACAATAAAAATCAGAGCAAAACAAAAAAAGGTGCAACAAAAAATCAGCACAAAACCCTAAGCATTTATAATTTTAATACCATTACGACTTCTGCGATTTTTGCGATTCCCCATCACGACTTCGCATATCAAATAAACCTTTTTCAAAGCAAGCCTTTGGGCTTTTTAACCAAAGGCTTGCCAAAATCTAGGGTTAAACACAAAGCTAGCAAAGCGATTCAAAAGCCAATTTTAAATCAACTTAAAATCAGCCAATCAACCCTTACGCAAGCTGTGCTTCTACCATCCAGATAGCCTTTTGTAGTCCGCCTAGCTTATCATCGCAATACGCAGTAGTTACCCTATCATCTTCTTTTTCCGCAAGAGAAGCGAGAGTTTCAAAGTCCGCTTCAAGCTGTTGATAGATTTTTAGCACTTCTTTTAGTGTTTCTTTGGAAGTAAAAGAAGTCTTTGTCTCCTCTTTGACTTTTGATAGTTTGAGTGCTTCGCTAAGTGTAACCACAGGTGTGCCACCAAGCTGTGCCACTCTCTCTGCCAAGTCATCAAACATATCAGCAAATTCATCATAAATCTCTTCTAGTGCTTTGTGTGCTTGAGGAAAATCACTTCCACGCACATTCCAATGATAATTATGCACTTTCATATAAAGCACAATGCTGTCTGCTTGCATTTTGCGAAGTTGCTCAATAACTTTAGTTTTTTTGCTTTTTGTATTCTCTTTCATTGTTTTCTCCTTTGTTTTTGATTTGGTTTGTAAAAAGAACCTAAAGCATTTTTATTGTAGCCCTAAAAGGTAATCTTATGTTAAAATACCGCCTGCATTTTGCGATATTTTGCTTTTTTGTAAATTTTCATAGAGGTGGTAGATGGAAAATTCTCTAAATAGCACAGCGGGTTGTTTTTTGGGGCTAGATTCTTTTTTGGGATTTTTTGGCTTTAGCGATTGTGCCAAATCTATCCTCACACAAGATAATTTACTAATACTAAAAAGCCTAGCGATTTTGTTTGTGGTGTTTGTCGCTACGATTGCTAGCAGATTTGCACCATTTGTTGTCTTTGCCAAAGGCAATGTCCCAAAACGACTGCTAAGTCTAGGAGAGGCTTTGCCCCCTGCGATGATAGGAATGCTACTTGTGTATTGCTTTAAAGATACAGATTTTACTTCATCGCCTTTTGGGCTAAATGAGCTAGCAGGAATCGCACTTGTGGTGCTACTATATGTCGTAAGCAGACTAGGTGTTTTGTGCGTGATAGGTGGGACTGCAGGCTATATGGTGTTGGTGCAAAGCGAGGCCTTAAGCAGAGTTTTTGGGTAGTTTGGCTAAATTTTTCACAGCTATAAGCGATTTTTGAAATAAGCAAACAAAAATAAATAAGATTTGCTACAATTAAGTAGATTCTAAATCTTTTAAGGAGACAAAATGTCAAAGCTACTATTTGGAGTAAGCGACACAGAGGAATGCAGACGAGCGATAAAGACGATTATTCGACTATTTGGACACAGGCAAGAAGTAGAGCTAACGCTATTGCATGTTACGCCTGAAGTGCTTGTGTATGCAGAAAGTGGGATTGTGGATTATGGCACGATAGAAAATATCGAGAAAGAAAAATCAAACGAGATTTTAGAAGAGTTTGAGCTGACATTCAAAAGCGAGGGGATCTCGTGCAACAAAATCTTGCGCACGGGCAATCCTGTCGATGTCGTGCTAGAAATCGCAGACAAATACGACTTGCTAGTCATCGGTGCGAGCGAATCCTCTCTATTGCACAGAATCTTTAATTCCCATCAAAACAGCATTGTGAATTCTTCGCCCATCCCTGTGCTAGTAGCGAAATAATCCAAAAAAGCATTTTAAACTAGGTTTTGTTTGTAAATCAAAAGAGTGATTCCCAAACATAAAAAGTGTAGCGTAGCAAAGTGTAGTCATAATAGAGTAAAATAACGGTGGCAAGGCAATGATAAAATCTTTTATACATTTTGTCAAAACATTTTTTGCAAGCGTTTGTGTTGTCGCACTTGTGGCTACCTACGGCTTTGGGTTAGAGTTTGGCACGATGGGCAATGTCTCCGCAGGTATGGGAGGTGCAGGCGTAGCGGTAAAAAACTCTCCTTTCGCGCTTTATTACAATCCCGCCTTGCTTAGCGCGGAGACAAAACGCGTGCGATTTGGCTACTCACTAGGGATTGAAGTGCGTGAGAAAAATCTCGATAAAATCGTGGATATAAACTTGGGCGGGCTAGGTGCTTCTAGCACAGAAACTTCTACGACTTCAGCTAGCTTCAAAACCATTCAAGGCAATCTAGAAAAGCTAAAAAGCGCACTTAGTCAAAACGCATTTAACCTCATAAGCCAAAATGGCATAACTTTCCAATTCGCACCCGCACTTTTGCGCGGTAGCATAGGCACATTTGGCGTGGGATATTTTGCTTCATTTTATGGTGGCTCTTCGATAAAGGCAGACCCAAACAGAATGGAGCTGATTTTGAAGTATTCTAATGGAGGGCAAACAGCGTATTGCAAGGTGGATTCTAGCGGTGGCTGCACTACAAGTGATGAAACAGCTTACAAAAATTCATCTCTGCAGTATTCACTAGAGGAGGGGAAAGCTCACAGCATAGTAGCTCAAGGATTTTTGCTAAATGAGATTCCCATAGGCTATGCCTACACTTTCTACACCAAGTATGTCAATATCAATCTAGGCATAAGTGGCAGGCTACTAAGTGGCTCTCTAAACAAAAGCACAGTGCTTCTATCAAGCAAAACAAATCTAGGAAATGAAGCGAAAAACTTCGCAAACAAAGGCAACTTTGACACAAAGGCAAACTTCGCTATTGACGCGGGTGCTATGCTAGAGATTGACTTGCCAGATTTTCGCTACCTTACCTTTGGATTTGTCGCAAAAAACATAAACTCTCCTAGATTTCGCTACTCAAATGGCGAAGTGGATATAAAGCCACAATTTCGATTAGGACTTGCTTATAATCAACAAAACCTAGTCCTAGCACTAGATGCGGATTTGAACCAAAATGAAATGATGAGCCAAAGCAATCAAAAGCCATATAGTCAAATGATAGGCGGGGGGATAAAGATTGACTTGCGTGCGTTTGACATAAGGGCGGGGCTTATGAAAGACATTCGTCAAGACGATGGACTTATCATTACCGCAGGGGTAAATATTTTGGGATTTTTAGATGTTGCTTTGCAGTGTGGCACAGAGCTAGCACAAACGCAAAAATGGGGTTCTTTCCCGCGCTATCTTAGTCTAAAAGTGGGTGGTAATTTTTCGTTTTAGATTTTTGCATAGATTGCTTGTGGTAGAAATTTTTAAGCAAAATAGCAAAATGTAGAAATCTAAAAATTTAATTCAAGGAATGGAGTATGAAAAATCTAGTCATAGCTTTTTTGATTTTTACGCTTTTGCCAAGTGGGATTTTTGCCAAAGCGACAGATTCCACACAAATCAAAGGAATCCCCCCAGAAGTCTTTGCTAGCGCACAACTAGAGAGGCAGATAAATGCCCTAAGGCTAAACAAACTTATGAAAAAAGAGTTAGCAGCCAAAGTCCAGCAAATCCGCGACTTTCGCTCCGAGCTAGAAATAGAGCGCAAAATCCTACTCCTAAAACTCCGTGATAATGAAATAGCAATCAGCGCAAGCAAACGCGCAGAAAAAGAGATAATCCAAAAAGAAGAAGCTGCTAGGATAGATAGAATCTACAAAGAGCTAGGAGTCCCAAACCCAGCAAATGCCGAGCAACAAAATCAAGCAACCCCACAATAGCCAAGCAAATCCACAATAGCTAAAAGCCTACAAATACTTGCTAGAGAACAAAACCAAACACTTCCTAAATAATCTATCAAGCAACCAAAAAAGCAAAATCTTTATTTTAAGTTTTTTGCCAATCTGCAGATTTTCTAGCTTAGACATAGATAAATCCACCACTACGCAAATGTCTAAAATCTATCCAAAATCAATATTTATGCGTTATCCGCTTATTGCACTTTATTGTGCTTCTTGCATTTCTTGGGCTAGATTTTCCACTTCAGCGACAAACTCTTCAAGCAACTGCGCTTCAGGGAGCTTTTTTAGAATCTGCCCTTTTTTGATTATCATTCCAATTTTGTTGCCAAATGCTATTGCTATATCTGCGTGCTTTGCCTCGCCTAGCGCATTTACAGCACAGCCCATCACACTTACCTGCATAGGAGTAGTGATATGGCTTATGCGTGATTCCACTGCACGCACCACCTCGACTAGATTTGCCTCTATGCGCCCACAAGTAGGGCAAGAGATGATAGTGATTCCTTGCTTTTGTCGTCCGCTATATCTCAGTATCGCTCGTGCTAATGCGATTTCGTTTTCTAGCTCTCCTGTGATAGAGCAGCGCATCGTATCGCCTATGCCCTCCATAAGCAGCCCACCTAGTGCCATAGAGGATTTTATCGTGGAGTGAAACATCGTCCCAGCTTCTGTAACGCCTAGATGAAATGGATAGCTTACAAGCGGCCGTAGCTGCCTATACGCACTCATCGTGCGCTCTGTATCGCTAGCTTTTAGCGATACTTTTATATTGTCAAATCCAAAATCCTCTAGTAGCTTAATATTATACAGTGCAGACTGCACCATTCCTGTGGGTGTCGCGCCGTATTTTATGTCAAACTCCTTTTCCAAACTCCCGCCATTCACACCTATGCGGATAGGGATTCCTCTCTCATTGCAGGCTTTTGCTACGGCTTGGATTTTTTCTTTGCTACCGATATTCCCGGGGTTTATGCGGATACAATCCACACTTTCTGCTGCGATAAGCGCGTATTCATAGCGGAAGTGAATATCTGCGACAAGTGGAAGTGGGGATATGGATTTTAGCTCTTTTAGTGCGTTTGCGTCTTTTAGGTCGTGCACTGCTACGCGGACAATGTCAGCACCAGCTAGCGCAAGCCTATCGATTTGCTCTTTGGTGGCTTGTATGTCTTTTGTTTTAGAAAAAGTCATACTTTGCACAGATATTGGCGCATCTCCACCGATAGCGACTTTGCCTACAAATATCTGCTTGGTAGGATAGCGAGGAGGCAGAGTGGCAGAAGTGGCACTTTTTGCAGTATTTTTTGTAGTCTTTTTCGTTGTTGTGGAAGTTTTTGGATTTTTATCGCTAGTTTTGGAAGTGTTGTTAGATTTTGGCATTGTTACGATTCCTTATGTGGTGTTTTGGATTTTATGCAAATAAACAAACCCCGATATTGTAGCCAAAATCTCTAAATACGAAATTATGCGAAAATGTGCTACAATTTTTTGCGATAAAAGTGCAAAAAGCAAAACAAGATTTCACAAAAGCCAAGTAAGCACAACCCCAAAAGGTAGCAAAATGCACGAATACTCCATAGTCGCCGCACTCATAGAGCAGTGCGAGTCCATAGCCGAGCAAAACAACGCCACCAAAATCGATGAAATCACGCTAAGTGTGGGCGAGCGAAGTGGCGTAGAAATAGAGCTACTAAAACGCGCATTTGAAGCGTTTGCAGAAGAAAGCACGATATGTAGCGGGGCAAAACTCATCATAGAAAGGCAAGAAGTCCTCCTAGAGTGCAAAAAATGTGGCAAACAAACAAACGCGCAAAATCTCAAATACAGCCAATGCACCCACTGCCAAAGCGATGAAGTAGAAATCATCAAAGGACGCGATATAGTGCTTATGCGACTAAATATGCTAGAGTGCTAATCCTTAAAGGAGCAAAAATGGAACTAGAAAAAGAAATCATCAAAGAAGTGCTAAGACGCGCAGAAAACGAAAACATACAAGATATAAAAGATAGTTGGGATATGCGTGGCTTCATCGGACGCAAAAAAAAGGAAATCGCCGAAGAAATAAAAAGCTACAAACAAGAGATTCTAACCTACCAAGATGAGCTAAAGGGCTTACGAAAAGAACTAACAGAGGGCAAAAACACCATAGAGGATTTAGAGTCCCAAAAGCAAAAGCTACAAGAAGAAATCACACAACTAACACAAGACTTAATCGTAGAAAAAGCAAAAAGTGGCGTCAAAGCAGAGCAAAAAAAAGTCCTAGAATCTAGGCAAAAGCTCCTCCCTGCCGCCCTAAAAAGCGTGCAAATCTACCTAAAAGACGGCTCTGTGGCAAAAGCAAAGCCAGCCCAAAAACTCTTTAGCGAAGACATTTACAAAAAATACCGCGTAGAGCTAAAAGAAAACCACATACTAAAAACACAGCTATCCGAGCTAGAGCTAGAAAACAAACGGCTTAGCATTGAGCTGCGAGATTTTTACGCAGAGCTAATGCTAGAGGGAATGGATACGACACAAAACCCCAAACAAGAATCCAAAGAATCCCTCCTAGAAAAGAGCGAAAATGCCGCAAAAAAAGAAAAACTCACAACAAAGTCTAGCCAAGTCATCGACTCGCAAGGCGAGTTTATCGCCACCCAAGAAGACATAAGTGAGTTTAAGCAAATGCTAAAAGCACAAAAAGAGAAAAAATCTAAAAAATAATCCACCACAAAACTTTTAGTCATTGACAACAAAATAAATTTTTTACAAAGCAAACCACATTTAAGTGTTTTTTTTTTTTTTGATAAAATAACGCCATTAAAGCAAGAGGTTACTTTTAAGGAGGAGAATATGGCGTTTTTATATGGATTTAGTGCTGTCGGGTTGCAAGATTTTATTTTTAGGACAAATGTCTTGCAAGAAATCATCGGTGCGAGTGAGATTATCAAAAGCATTGATGATTTAGGCAAAGATTTGCAAGATTTTTTCGGCAAAAATGACATTAGCTTAAACAAAAACCCAGAGATAATTTTGGCAAGTGCGGGGAATCTACGCGCGATTTTTGATGATGAAGCGGATTTACAAAAAGTCGTTTTGCACTTGCATAAGCTCATTGCAATGAAATCTTATGGACTAGGAATCTCCCAAGCGGTAGTAAAATATGATGGCGATTATGCAAGTGCGACTAGCTTACTAGAATCAAAGCTAAAAATCGCACGAAATAAATTAGATTTCCCCCTTGATTTTTCTCACTGCATCTTAAAGCACAATCCAAAAACCGCTTTTCCCCAATCCCCAAACACACAAAGCGATGATAAATATCGCAAAATCGATAAATCTACATTCCAAAAACTCCAAGCCTTTGATAACTTTGATGAATCTAATCCAAATTCCATAAACGAACTCTCAAAGCTAAAAAATGCCAAAAACAAAATCGCCCTTATCTACGCCGATGGCAACGCACTAGGCAATATCGTTCGCGCTTTAAGCAAAGATGAGATGAAATCCTTTTCCACCACGCTAGATAACGCCACAAAAGAATCTTTTGCCAAATCCTCCACACAGATAAAAGATAAATATGGCGAAATCAAAATCCGTGAAGTGATATGCGGTGGCGATGATTTGGTCGTGGTTTGCAATGCGGATATTGCGCTAGATTTTGCCAAAGCATTTTTAGAGCATTTTGAAAACCTAACGCAAAATATACATAAAAATCAAAATCTAACCGCTTGTGCAGCAATCGCATTTTTTAATCACAAATACCCCATTCACTACGCTTTGAAACTAGCCAAAGATTTATGCAAAGAAGCAAAGATTCGCTCCAAAGCACTAGATTCGACAAATCCTCCCTCATCGCTTATGTTTCACAATATCCAAAGTTCAGCAGTGCAAAGTTTTAGCGCGTTTATTGATGATGAATTATCACTAGGCAAAAATCAAGGCAAAGAACATATTGTGCGATTAGATTTTGGAGCGTATTTTTTGCACAATCAATCTAGGGCGACAATCCCCACAATAGAGCATTTACTCTCTTTGGTGCAGATTTTTAGAGAAACTGACGCACCTACTTCGCGTCTAAGGCAATGGCTAAGTATGCTTGATTCTAGTAAAAACCTAGCATATAATGAGCTAAAACAAATCGCTAAAATCTATGATGCGTTTGCTACAAAGCACGATAGCGCGTTTAAAAATCTCCACAAAGATTTATCTTTATCAAATCTCATTATCCAAAAAGACGGATTTAGCAAAACGCCCATTTATGACATTATTAGCCTTATCTCAAACACTGCGCAAACAAGCAAAATCAAAAAGGGGGATTTAGATGAGTAATACTATTTATTACAAAATCACATTTTTAGATTTTTGGCATTTAAGCAGTGGGCTAAGCGGTGGCGCAAGGCTTGATAGTAGCGTGATAAAAGATAGTGAGGGATTCCCCTTTGTCCCTGCCAAAACACTAAAAGGCGTTTTAAGAGAAGTAGCTGAATCTTTTGGCAATGATTTTGTAAATGAATGCTTTGGCGAAGTAGTCCAAAAAGACAGAGTGCCAAAAGAGGGCAAATGTCATTTTAACAACGCCACTATAAACCAAGCCACCAAAGACGCACTAAAAAATCTCACGCACTTTCTCTATGCCAAACTAGCCTCCACTGCCATAGATGAAAACTTTGGCTCTGCCAAAGATGGCTCTTTGCGAGAAATCGAAGTAGCAAAGCCACTTAGCCTCTATGGCACGATACACAATGTCCCTGCAAACTACGCAGACACGATGATAAACACGCTAAAAAGTCTAAAGTCAATGGGGCTAAATCGCAACAGAGGCTTAGGGCGACTAAAAATAGAGATTTTAGAAAATACCCAAAATCTAAGCAGATAAATAAATAAAGGGACACAAATGAAGCAACAATTTTTTAGCCTCACACTTCTAAGCGACATAGTCTTGCAAAAAAGCTCAAACACGCAAGGCAAAAATGAAAGCAGAGATTTTATCAATGGCAGCGTGATTTTAGGCATTGTGGCAAAACATTATAATGAGTTTAGCAACCCTTTTGCTATCTTTCATAGTGGAGCGGTGCGATTTGGCGAGGCAAAGCCACTTATTAGTGGCAAGATAAGCCACAAGATTCCGCTTTGCTTTTTTGCCCCAAAAGAAGCCAAAGATTTAAGAGAAGTTTATAACGCGCTATTTTGTGATTTTGCTACTAAATCTTTGCAAAACTTGCAGTTAAGACAAATCCGCAGTGGCTATATCAATGAGGATTTGCAAAAGGCTGAATTAAAATATCGCTACACACAAAAAGTAAATCTCAAAAACAGGAAAGATAAATCTACCAAAGACAACCAAATGTTTGGCTATGAGGCGATTTGCAAAGGTGCAGTATTTGGCTTTGTGGTAGAGTTTGATGAGAGTGTGCCAAATGATGATATAGAAAAAATCACACAGATTTTGTGTGGAACTCATTTCATAGGCAAATCCAAAAATGCCGAGTATGGCGAAGTGCTAATACAATCCATCAATGATTTTCGCCACGCAAAGCACGATTTAAATTTAAACGCGCAAGATTTTAGCCAAGATTTTAGCGAGGTAGCACTTTATGTCGCCTCATCACTCGCACTTTTTGATAACACTATGCCGACTTTTATCCCAAGTGCGAAAAATTTGGGATTAGATTCAGCACAAATATTGTGGGAGAAAACACATATCAAAACCAAAATCCACACACCCTACAACCAAAAGCGCAAAGCAAAAGATAGCGCAAGGCTTATCATAGAGCAAGGCAGTGTGATTGCGCTACACAATCTAAGCCAAAGCGATAAAGACAAGCTAAAAAATGGCAGGTTTTTGTGCGGTGGATTTTTGAGTGAGGGCTATGGAGAGATTTTGGTAAATCCTAGCTTTTTAATACAAGGCAAAGATAATAAGTCCTTTGCGCTAAATCAAAGCCACATAGATAGCCCCAAAGGCGAGATTTCCACACCGCAAAATAACCTAGATAATGACTTAATCACTTATGTGAAAGATTTGCGCGATTTACAAATGCGCGAAGTAGAGAGCGCAAATTCAATAGATGACTTCATCACTATGCACAAAGGCAAATTTAGCAAAGTTACAAACGCACAATGGGGAGCGATTCGCGCATTTGCACAAATGGCAGATGACAAAGCATTAAAAAATCGAATCATTTGCTACATAAACGAAGAGCGACTAAAAGACAAATGGGAAGAGGGCAAAGAGATTTTAGAGCAGTTTATAAACGCCCACGACAGAGTTTCTATCGCACTTTTGGCTACTCGTATGCCAAAGGCGGATTTAGATTTTAGCAAATCCACAAGTGGAGGTGGCAAATGAGGATTTTAGCACATATCATTTTTGAGGCAGATTCCGCGCTTCGCTTTGGGTGTGGGGATTTTGATATGCTTTATGATAGCCCAATACAAAGGGATTTTAATGGTTTGCCACTTATTTTAGGCACTAGCATTTGTGGTGTGATTCGCGCAAATGCAAAAGATATTTTTAGCCAAAGTGAAATAGAAAATCTCTTTGGATTTTCTAAGGGGAGAGAGGATTCTAGCTCGAAAATCATCTTTTCAAACGCGCTTTTGCTTGATGAAAAAATGCAAGTGAATGAATCCCTTATCCCCTTTAGCGCATTAAAAAAATCCAAATTTTTAAGCCATTTTTTGCACCTCCCACAAAGACAGCACAACGCAATCGGTGCGCAAGGCATATCCAAAGACGGTGCGAAGTTTGATGAGGAAGTCATCTTTCAGGGCACTCGCTTCAAATGTGCTATGGAAATGAAGTGCGAAAATGAGCGCGATAAAGAGGATTTTTTCAAAGTCCTAAGCCTTTTTTACTCACCCTACATTCGCTTTGGTGCAGGTAGCACAAAAGGCTTTGGCGTTATCAAAGCATTAGAAATCCGCTATGAGATTTTGCAAAATCCGCACGACAAATCAAGTTCGCTAAATGAATCTCTATCAACTATTTTCACACCACAAGATTTTGTGCCAAAATCCCACTTCACACACTACGCACTTACACTTACGCCAGAAAATGTCTTTTTGTTTGGCAGTGGCTTTGGCGATGAAGACGCCGATAGCATAGCAGTAAGCGAAAAGGTGGTGGATTATGCAAAGGGCACTTTAAGCGAAGCAAAGCTACTAATCCCAGCTAGCTCCATAAAAGGCGCGATAAGCCAAAGGACAAAATTCTACATAAATCAGCATTTGGGCAATGTTATCGACAGCGCAGAATCTACAAGCGATTCTAATAATACGAAGTCCGCTCAAATCCACGCCACACTTTTTGGTAGCGCAAATAATGGGACAAATCAGCCCACAAAAGGGCGAATCTTAGTGCGTGATATGTATTTGGACTATGATGAAAAGCGCGATAGCCAAATTTTCGTGCATAATAGCATTGATAGATTTAGCGCGAGTGTGATTGATGGCGCATTATTCCAAGAAAAAGCGACTTTTGCCCCCACACCAAATCTTTGCATAGATATTTTTGTAGCAACCACGAATAGCCAAAATCCACGAGATTTCGCCACTGCCACAAACGCCTTTGAAAAAGCCCTAATTGATATTTGCAATGGTGCGTTGCCACTTGGGGCGATGAGTAGCAAAGGACACGGATTTTTTAGCGGAGATTTACATAAAAACGGCGAGAAAAATCCACACAAACAAAAACGGAGCAAACTATGAAAAATTTTGAGGACTTAAAAACAGAATTTATCGCACTACGCGAGAGCAAAGACAACTTTGAGGGCTACATACTTTTAAGCGACAAAGAGCCACTTATTTTAGAGTCTGCGCCATTACCCGACTTTGATTCATTGCACAATGGAAGCAATTTCATCGTAGAATCCGCGCTTTTTTGCAAAGAGCGCAAGACTTGCATTTGCATTCGACAAATTAACGATAGCTTTTTGGTGCAACGATTTTGCCTTGAATCTTATCCGCATAAAAATTTTGAGAGATTTATCACTATCGACAATAGAGTCGCCAAAATCGCGCAGATTTGGGAGGAAGTGATAGATGAAAATTGTGAGAATCTACCCGTGCTAAAACATAAATTTAGTGTATTTGCAGGATTTGAATCGCAAGAATTTAGCCAAGATTTTGACAAAGATTTAGAAGTGCGAGATTTTGAAAATTCTAACAAAGGGGGCGAAAATGGCTAGATTTTATGGCAACTATAATAATCACAGAGGCAATCAAGGCAAAAATAATCAAAAAGGACCCAAAGCCCCACCACCATACAATTTCATAGTCCCAGATAAGCGCGTGTTTTATCCGCAAGATTGTGGTGAAGTAAGCGATAGTGCTATTAGCTTTGAAAAGCCTTTTAGCGATTTCCAAAGCGGGATTTTGGAGATAAAAATCACTGCAAAAAGCGACATTTTCACAGGTGCATTCACAGGCAAAAACGCCGATACACAAACACCAAAAGATTTTTTCAAAATCGGGGAAAATTACGCGCTTAGTGGCTCAAGTGTGCGAGGTGTGATTCGCACGATTGCAGAGGTGCTTAGCTATGCCAAATTTCACACAAACGCCCCTGACTACAAAGACAAAAAGGGTAATGTTACAGAGCGATTTAAAAGCAATTTTGACAAAAACGAATCTAGACTAGATATGGTAGAGCGAATCTTTGGCGTGGTTGCTCAAAGCAAAAACGCCAAAGTCCAAGCCCTGAAATCACGCATTAGCTTTTCGCATTTTATCGCTAGTGAAGTTCGCCACGCCACACAAAAACATATCAAATACATTCTAATGTCGCCTGACGCTACTACAACAAAGGGGCTAAAAGACAAAAACGGATTTAGATTTTACGCCCCACTAGGCAAAATCACTCCCACAAACGCCGCCAAAGCCAAAAACGACAAAGTCATCTCCACCATTTCTCCACTTGGCAAAGGCAGTGTTTTTGTCGGCAAACTCCGCTATTTCAATCTCACTAAATCCGAGCTAGGCTTATTGCTACAATGCCTAACTGCCCTGCGCGATGACAAGGGCGAGTGCTATAAATTTGGCGGGGCGAAGTTCTATGGCTATGGCGATGTGCGTATAGAGATAAAAGGCATAGATGAGGGGCTAAAAAATGAGTGCATAAACGCCTATAAAAATCTTTTGGTTAAAAATGGCTTTGAAGTCGAATCGCGCATAGAATCCTTACGCAAAGTCTCCAAGCTCCAACCCACCACCGCCCAAAGCACAATACCACAAAACAAACCTGCCACAGCCACACCCCAACCACGCACAAAAATAGATGATAAATACTCACAAAATATACGCGATAGATTACACCAAGATGACGATGATGATTGGAATGGATTATAATCATTTGTAATTCCGCCATTGCGAGATTACGCGCAAAAGCCCATAATCGTAGCAAACCGAATTTCCGTCATTGCGAGCGAGCGAAGCGAGCGTGGCAATCTATTTTTTGATTCTCACAATAACGAAAAAAGCCCATCCCAAAACCCCATCACGCTAAAGCAAAGAGCTTAAAAAAGCGTAAAACTTCTTTGCAATATTGAGCGAAAGCAAAATATCCAAAAACTGTGTTTTAAATGACACGGTTTTTTAGGCTATAATGCCAAGCAAAAACGCAAGAGTAAATATAAAATGACAAAATCCATAATCACGCAAGGCACACATAGTATACGCCAGCTACGCCAAAACCTAAACACAGCCCTAGCCACGATAAAAGACATTGAAATTACCAACAAATCCACACGACTAAAAGCTAGTATCTCACAGCACGAAATAAACAAGATTTCAAACCCAAAAGCGATAGAAAAAAGTATAGCCAATGGCTTTAGCAAAGAGGAACATTTCAAGGTTGCCGAGCTTATATGCACACTCTACGAAGAAGCGACACTAAGTCAAAAACATCCCGACAACAAAAACAGAGGCTGGCAAGTATATAGGCTAATATCAAAAATAAAGATAAATCACAAACTAGCACAAGTAAAAATCACAGCTTTTGAAAAAGAGGTAGGCAAAAACAGAATTTACACGATAGAATTAGAAAAAAAGCTAGAGAAGTAAGCTCCACTCCCAAAAACTCACCGCGTGCAATGAGCAGGAGTGGCAAAGCTCGCTCAATATGGGGTGGGCGCACGCGAATCCTCCCCTACTGTTGCAAGCGTGCGGAATTATAAGCCTTTTTATACAATAAGTCAAGTGTTGTTTATCGGCAAAATATATGCTTGAAAATCTATAAAATACAAGCAAACATAAAAATTCACAATGCAAGCATTTGGAATCTCAACACTTCCAAATGCGTAGCAAAACAAGGCGAAGCCGAAGTTTCTTTAGAAAACAAGGCGAAGCCGAAGTTTCTTTAGAAAACAAGCGAAGCGAAGTATCTCAAGCAAACTTCGCAAATTGTCATACTTAAGGGCAAAGCCCGAAATATCCAAAAAATGAATGCTTATGGATATTTCGGTTTCTACGAAACCTCAATATGACAGAGCAGGTGAGCTAAACACAAGCAGTTCCCCCCTCCCTTGCGAGTGAGGGCAAGCAAATTATTTCCCCCTCCTTTGCAGGTAGGCATAATGTAGTTTCCCCTCCCTCTGCGGAGTTGTCACTCTCTTTTCCCCCTCCCTTGCGGAGGGGGATTAAGGGGGTGGGTATTATATTCGCCATTTAAGCATTAGCAAAATATCTAAAAATCTTTCTCAAACCAAAATACCTCATTAAGCAAAACTTCAGCTTCATTTTTTAGTCCAATTTTTATCCAAAATTCCTTGCCAAAATCTTACCAAACCCACAAAATCCCCCCACCAAAAATCACAAAAACAGCAGTTTTTGCAAAAATACGATTGCCAAAACCCACGCAAAGCACGCGCTCTCACAGCGAATATATGCTTAAAATCGTTATTTTATGGGGATTTAAGGTTTTGATAGGTATAATACTGCCCTGCATTACGAAACTTCAAGGGAGAATCTTTGAGTATGACCTGATTTTACAAGGGACTAAAACGGTGATACATCATCTTTGAGAGCTGTTAAACTTTGAGTATGACCTGATTTTACAAGGGACTAAAACGTAATGATATCAAATTTTCTTAGCCCTAATCTTTGAGTATGACCTGATTTTACAAGGGACTAAAACAGCCTTTTGATTTACCATTAGAAAATACCATCTTTGAGTATGACCTGATTTTACAAGGGACTAAAACCGTGCGCGAGCACCCATAAATGTCCATCTTCTTTGAGTATGACCTGATTTTACAAGGGACTAAAACTTCCACAGCTTGATATCAGCCTTGGAGTACTTTGAGTATGACCTGATTTTACAAGGGACTAAAACATATCTTTATCATTGGTGCAATAAGCTTCACTTTGAGTATGACCTGATTTTACAAGGGACTAAAACACGCGAATAAGCCCCCTCCCTTTGCGGAGGGGGTTTGGGGGTGGGTTCTTTATCCCTTGAATCTCAAGCAAGGCTAATAACTGCTAGCAATGTAGATTTTCGTCATTGCGAGCGAGCTAAGTGAGCGTGGCAAAACAAGCGAAGCGCAGTTTCTTTAGAAAGCCTTTGGCTTCTTTAGTAAAACAAGCGAAGCGAAGTTTCTTTAGCAATCCACAAAAAGACATAGATTGCCACGATTTGACTTCGTCAAATCTCGCAATGACAAATAAAAGCGTGGATTGCTTCTTTGTGGCTTCACTACTGCTTAGCAATGACGGTGTAATAGATTGCCACGAGAATTCTTGCGGATTCTCTCGCAATGACGGATTTGCGGATTGTTTCGTTGTGTCTAAAGCCACTACCTCGCAATGACAATTAGCGCGTGGATTGCCACGAAAAACGAGCGTAGCGAAGTTTCTTTGAGCAATGACGAGTTTGACAAACTTTTGGATTGCCACGCAAATGCTAAGGCATTTGCTCGCAATGACGGCGCAGCGGATTTGCGCGATTTGTTAGGCGAAATCCAATAAGAGATACCCACCACCTTAGTCCCCCGTGCTAATTGAGGGGTAATATTTGGAGTGTGGATTACTAAAGAAACTGCACTTTTGCAATTCTCACAATGACGAGAATCAGTCCACCCCCTTAATCCCCCTCCGCAAGGGAGGGGGATTAAAAAGGTAAACCACCTCGTGCTAAGAAAAGAGGCTTCACAAAAATAAAACCCAAGCCACCACAATTTTATCATTTGTGTAGGGGCTTAACAAAGAAAAATCCCTCCCCTTACGGGAGGGATTTAGGGAGGGGTATTTGCAATGGTATGAAAAATAATTTTTCTGTCATATAAAAACTATCTTTTGTCATATTGAGCGAAGTGAAATATCCAAAGAAGTAATGTAAAAAAAATCTTTTTTGGATACTTCGGCTAAAGCCTCAGTATGACAAGTGATAAAATACTTTGAGATACCTCACTATACTATGACAAATAATCTCATTAAGACACTAAGTATCCCAAGAATACAAGAGTGGCAAAAACCTCAATACATATAAAAACACAATAAAATCAAAGCAAATCGCCCAAATCTAAATCACGCGCCACGCTATTTCTGCTATAATCACAGCTTGATTTTTGCACATACCTGAAGCGCATTTGTGTGTATTTGTGTGTATTTGTGTGTATTTGTGTGTATTTGTGTGTATTTGTGTGTATTTGTGTGATTTGGCTTGCACCACACTTTGCAAGCTGTGCTTTGCAAATATTTTTGCAGGTTTGGAAGTGGATTTAAGGTTTGTAGATTTTAGCTAGATTTTGGAGGTGTAGAGATGAGCTATCACATTATTGCGATTTTGGGACTAGCGGGGAAAAATAGGGACGGCAGTCTTACAAAAAGCACTTATAGCAAAGATAGCGACATAAGCGAACTTAAAAATGGTGAGTTTATTAACTCCACGCATTGTTTAATGGAGAGCTTTGGGGAGAGTGCTACCTACACATTTTTAGGCACAAGCGATTCCATAGCATTTCAGCAAAACATTTTTGCAAATCTTTCGCAATGCAAAGCGATTTTTGATAAAAATTCACCAAAAGTTTTGAGCGATAATGAAATACAGAGAGTTTTCAGCGAAATCTTAAGTTCCATAAAAGAAGCCAAAGAAGATAATATCATTTTAGATATTACGCACGGATTTCGCCACCAGCCCATTATCGCTAGTTTTGCAAGCACTTTGGGACAAATCAATACCAAAAAATCCATAACCTTGCTTTTTGCCAAAGAGATAGAGCAAGGCAAAAAATATCAATATATCAGCTTAGAAAAATACTCCCAAATCAGCCTTATAGCACTTAGTTTGCAAACATTTGTGCAGACTTTAAGTGTGCCAAATATGGGGCTAAAAGAGCCATTTATAATCGCACTTAGTGAGTTTTCAAAGTCTTTGCACGCAAATGATTTCAATCATATATTTGCAAACCTTGACAAAACAAGCAATGAACTACAAAAAGCAAAAAATAATGCGGAATTTGGGGGATTGGAAAATATTTTATATGAAGTAGAAAAAATTTTAAGTGATTTTGTGGATATAAAAAATACAAAAAAAGACTATCAAAAACACTATAAAATAGCAAAAATTATGCACGAAAAAGGCTACTATCTCATAGTGGCTACTTATATTTATGAAGCTATTGCACTTTATATTATTGATGATTTGAGTGGGCAAAATCTTATTTGTAAGCGCGGATTTAGTGAATATGAGCTAACAAATGCTGTTAGGTTTTATGTTTTGGCAGATATAAAACCAAATGACACCAAAAATGGCAAAAATGTTTTTGCAGATTTCACAGAGATTCAAACTTATAGAAAAAACAATCAAACAAAGTTTGAATCGTGGAAAAACCTAATAGGACAAATAAAAACTTTTAGAAATGATTTGGCACATATTAGCAAAGACAAAAAATATGATACCAAGATGATTGGTGGTGAGCTAAAAGGAGTGCTATCAAACTTAGGGCAAATCATAAGCCAAAATCCACATAAGCAAACCGTAGCCACAAAACCAATCGCCGAAGGCAAGCTGCAAGATGGCTTAAAAAACCTAAATAAAATAAAGAATCTCTAATGCCAAAAACACTTTTTATCTTGCTAAATCACGCGCTGACAGACGCACAAAAGAGCGAAGCAAAAAAGCGATTCGGTATAGAAAATTTTGTAAATATCACAAATGAAAAATGGAGCAATATCCCGCCAGAGCTAGATAATCTAAGCGAGTTTTTAAGCGAGTTTGCACTATCGCTAAAATCAAATGCCAAAAAAGGCGACTATCTACTTATCCAAGGCGATTTTGGAGCGACTTACGCGCTTGTGCGATTCGCGCTAAATTTGGGCATAACGCCCATTTATGCCACCACGAAGCGAATCTCGCTAGAAGAAAACGAAAATGGCGTCAAAATCATCAAAAAATCATTTATCCACGAGCGATTTAGGGAATTTAGAGAGTTTGACTAAATGCGACTAGGCAAGCCCAAAATCACACAAAATGTTTGAGTAAAAACTACAAATGATAAAAGCCATTGGAATCGCAAATGACTGACGCACTTGAATTTTGCAAAATCTCTGTGCTAGCGCGTGATAGCTTCAAGCCACCATTTTTCATCGGTTCATCAGTTCGCGGGGCTTTGGGACACGCGCTAAAAAGCATAGTCTGCATAAAAGACACTGCGCAATGCAATGGCTGTGAGTTCGCCAAATCCTGCGTGTTTTTTGACTTTTATGAATGCAAAAATGTATATCATAATTTCCGCTTTGACTTTGAGCTAGGAATGCCTCGCTATGATTTTGGGATTTTCCTTTTTGGCAAGGAAGTAGAAAACGCCCCTGTGATTTTGGCTGCCCTGCACAAAATGCTATGTGAAATCGGGCTAAAATCTAGCGACAAAACTCTGCGCTTCAAAGAGATTTTTATATTTGTCAATGATGAGTTTTGCTTCGGTGGCAAAGATAGTAGCAATATCAAAATGCCACTTGAGTTTGGAGAGAGATTTGGCACAAACGATTTTGCTCCACGCGTGAAAATCACGCTAATCACGCCACTTCGCATAAAGAAAAACAATGTCTTTGTGCTTGATTCTAGCTTGGAAGTTGGCGATATATTTCGCTCTATCTATCAGCGCAAACTCGCTATTTTGGGCAAAGAACGGGATAAAATGCCCTTCTTTAGTGGCACAATCACTGCCAAAAATCTGCGCTATGTCGAGCTATATCGCAAAAGCTACACCCAAAAAACAGCGATGAATCTAGGCGGACTTATAGGCGAGATTGTCATAGATGATTTGGACAAAGACAGCTATGAGCTACTAAAGATAGGCGAGCTAATCGGTATAGGCAAGCAATGCTCATTTGGACTAGGCAAAATCACAATTTGTAAGGCTTGATTTGAGACTTAGTCGCAAAGTTTGCAAATTTTACAAGCCCCTCTAGCAGTGGCTTGAGTGGATTAGATTTTGGCTTGCAAAACAAACCTAGCCACGAAGTCTAAAAACTAAAAGTGTATCTCGCAGTAAGATTCCAAGTATGCTTTAGTGTTGCTTGCAACCCAAGACTTTCTTGCTCCACAGAAGCTTGTAGGTTTACTATTTCAGTTGATAGAAATGGGACTTTCGCGGCTAGCTCTATACCGTGATATTTTGCGATATTTGTGCGTAGTCCTAGATTGATAGCGACATCAAAAGCACTTTTGCCAAAATGTGTTTTTATGCTAGCATTTGGCAGTCCCCTGACTATATCTGCAAGTTGCTTACCTGAATCTATTTGGGCATCTATATCTTTGCCTTGCCAAGTGTTGCCCCCAAGCCACAGCCCGACAAATCCACCAAAATCAACCACCGAAGTGCTAAGAAAATTCCCTAGAAAATCCACATTCACACCATAAGTGAAAAGATTTGCCCTCATAGAGCTTCCCTGCTCGCTAAACTTTGTGTGCAAAACATCAAAATTCACATAAGAGCGCAAGCCAAGATATGGAGTAAAAAAGTGCTTATACCCCGCTACAAGTCCATAATAAACACCACCACTTTTTATCTTGCCATTTCTTTCAACTTCGGCGATATTTTTCACTTGATATTGTGCTTCTCCGTATCCTACCTCTACGCCTACAAACGCGCCACTTTGCTCGGCTAATGCCAAACTTGCACTTATAGACAACCCTGCTAATGCGAAAACTATTTTTGCTGTGTGTGTGTGTGTTGCATTTCTCATTTTTATTTTTCCTTTTTGTTTTTTTATTTCTTTTTGATTTTTAGTTGATTTTTGCTTGTTAAGTTATTTGGCTTGTTTAGTCGCTTATCAAGCGTATAAATCACTTATCAAACACAAGTGCTTATCAAACGCGCCACCGCTACAAACGCAAAAAGCTAAAAAACCAAAAAGAAACAAAATCTAGCGTGGTGGAAACCCCCTCCTATCAATCCCACACTTTTATTGCGGCTATACACTAGCCTGCATTCTAGGCTTATTTTGGGTTTATGCTTTTGCTACCCTGCCCGCTCCTGCCCGCTTTCTCTTGTCTATTTCCACGCGCTTATTTTTTCGCACCCTCTACGATTTCTACGATATTATCGCCCACCATAAGTGCGATTTTTTCCATAAATTCCGCTGGGCTTGTGAATCCCACACAAGAGCAGTTTATCTCGCCTAGCACATATTTATCCGCGCCGTTTTTATCCGTATCTAGGATAAAGTCCGCTGTCCAAATCAGTGGCAAATCATAGTTGCCGAGTTTGGAGCGGATTTCAGGGAGCTGCGCCAAAAACCAATCAATAAGGCTCTGCCAATCTTTTGGCTCATCGTAGCGATATTTCGCCCCGCTAAAGAGTGTCGCAGAAAACGCATCGCCACCTTCAGCTGGCTTTTTATGCACGACATACACAGGCGTTTTATACAGCATCAAGATTCTGATTTCGCCCTCTTTTATGCGTGGCAAAAATGTCATATCCACGAGCATTCCATTATCGCCTTTCAAATACACTTCGCAAAAGTCCATAAACTCGCCTAGTTGTCGGTTTTCGCTGTGGTTGTCTTTTGCCTCTGTGCAGATGATTTTGGTATCAAGTGGGAGTGAATCCACCTTGTTGTATGCACTTGCGTCCTCTAGCCTCACGCGCCAGATTCCCTCGCCTGTGGAGCCACGATTTTGCTTAAGCACACGCTCACCTTTTGCCAAAGTTTTTGGGAAATTTTTCTTAAAGTCGTGTTCGCCACCTGCTTCCCATTTCACGCCGATTCGCGCCGCTTCGTTTGGCTCGTAGT
The DNA here is from genome assembly GCF_003364135.1 of Helicobacter sp. MIT 01-3238. Lineage (NCBI taxonomy): Bacteria > Pseudomonadati > Campylobacterota > Epsilonproteobacteria > Campylobacterales > Helicobacteraceae > Helicobacter > Helicobacter sp. MIT 01-3238. The sequence goes on along the minus strand of NZ_NXLN01000007.1, from coordinate 35,395 downwards.
ATGCAAGCGTGTCAGTAGGCACAAGCTCGGTGTTTCGCAATTTTGTAAGTGCGTCTTTTGCGCCATAGCCTATCATCGCATCAGGGTGAGGCATACCTACTAGCCCAGCATCACAGAGCTTTCTTAGCACATCAAAATAGAGTTTTTCCTCTTTTAAGTTGCCCGGATTTACGCGAGAGACATAGCCATCAAACTTCGCTTTTGCTTCCTCATAAATCTTATTACGCTCGGATTCGTTGCGCAAAATATCATCGGTAAAAAAGATTACCTCCGCATTCCAGCCCTTTGCCTTAAGCGCATTTACCATAGGCATAGTGTCCTTGCGATACCCATCAGGTCCTTTATCGCTACCGCCCTTTGCTTCAAAAAATACAATGCTTTTTTTCATTGCCAACTCCTTACAACAGTTTTAGATTTTGCGTTTGGTGTCGCCACACTCGCGTTTTTAAGTGCCGCCCACACTTTAGACTTGATTTGCAAAATTTCACACTTGATAGAATTTATTTTGAATGTTTTCTGTGCTTTTTGCGGGATTTGCGAATCTCTAGCTCTTGCTTGATAAGCATAAATGCTACAAATGTGAGGCATACAAGCGTTATTGCTAAGATGATATTTTGCCCTACTTCACTCTGCGTCATTCTCGCTCCTCATTTCTTTTTGCATAGAGTATGCAGCCCGCCATAAGTAGCACACTGCCAATCGCTATGATGATATTTTGGATACTAAAAAGCCCATTCATCATAGCATAGCTACCATTGACAAACAATCCTAAGCCGATGTTTTTTACAAGTTCAAGCATTTTGGGATTTTAGCGAAAAAATATGAATATTGCGATAAAAGGTGTTTTGTGGCTTGCGTTAGTTTGTGTAGTGTGGATTTGTAGCTAGATTTTTGCAAGTGGTTTTTGCAAATTGCTAGATATTTGCCAAGTTATAGTGCCTGTATTTACTATTCATTGAGGGGGGGGGGGGTAGCATTTTGTTTATTTAGTATCGTGATTATTCAAACACAAAAGGAGTAGAAAATGGCAATGCAAATGACACGCAGTGATTTTATGCGCGATGATTATGAGAGTATGGCTAGTGAGCTAGAAGTAGAAGTCCAAACGCTTACAAAAGAGCAATCCTTGCGTATTGAGATTGATAGCGAGCTAGAATCTGCGCTAAAAGAGCTTGAATCTTTACAATCACAGCTCCCAAAAGAGCAAATGAACGCGCTTTTTGAGCAATGCCAAAAAAATGCGATTGATGCGGTGGTGGGGCATTTTGGACTTGCAGCGGTGGTGCTAAATAGTAAAGACGGCGGAAATGTCAATACTACGCATAATGTGAGGAAAGGAATCTATGCAAGTGAGGCTGAAAAACAGCGATATGAAAATCGTGGTGAGTATGATTCAGGGCATTATCACACAGACAAAGACTACATAGCCATAAAGAAAGAGCAAGGCGAGATAAAAAAGCAAGGGAAAAGCATAGATTATATGACAGGCAAAAAGATTAAGCTAAATGATAGCGCGGATTTAGACCATATGGTTTCGGCAAAAACGATACACGATGATAGGGCGCGAGTTTTGGCACAAATCGATGGCGCGAAGCTAGCAAATACACAGGATAATCTAACTCTTACCGATTCAACGCTAAATCGCTCTAAAAAGACAAAAACAGCAGAACAATTTTTGGCAAGGCGAGATGAACGAATCACAGAACTAAAACAAGCAGAGCAAAAACGCGGATATTTAACACAAAGCGAATTGAACGAGCAAAGAAAACTAAAAAAGCAAAAAGAAATTAACGATGAGGAATTTAAAAAGGCTTACAACGAAAGCAAAGAAAATATCGATAAAGAAGTCGATAGAGCCTACTACGAAAGTGCAAAGCCCTACAAAGAAGCACTTATGACAGGAGCGCAAGACGCAGGTAAAATGGCGATTTACACCGCTATCGGCGAAATTTTAAAAGAATTTATCATAGGTATGAGTGATGAGCTAAAAACGCTTTTTAAAGAATTTGGCAATGAGAGTTTGGGGGATATTTTCAAGCGATTTGCTAAGCGTCTAAAGCAAATTTGGGCAAATCTACGCGCAAGGTGGAAAGACATAATCGCAGGTTCATTTGAAGCGGGAATCGTGGCGTTTTTTGGTAATCTCGTGGTATTTGTGATAAATATATTCTTTACAACTTTAAAGCGAATCGTGCGAATTATTCGCGCTGGATTCACCTCGCTATATCAGGCGGTTAAAAAGCTATTTGACAAAAATACACCCGAAAATGAGCGACTATTTGAAGCCTCCAAAATCTTTGTGGCAGGGCTGATTAGCGCAGTAACTATGCTATCAGGAGAATATATCACAAAGTGGCTTTATGCGATTCCCGGGCTAAATGTGCTTCTTGGGATTCCACTGCCGTTTTTAGATGAAACTATTGGCGATGCGCTCGGGCTTTGCATAAGTGCGGCTTTGGGCGCGGTGCTAAGCACGATTGCCATTTATTATATGGATAAGTGGGCGAATGATAAAAAGATAGCAGGGTTTCAAATCCAAATGATGACAAAATCTGGCGAGATTGTGCAGTATAAACTTATGCAAACTTGGTTTGTTTTGCAAGATGGGTATGATGCAGTTTTGGCTGGTGCAGAGCGCACTATGGGTAGCATAGACCAGCTCCGCAATACGATAAATAAATACAAATAAAGGAGAGTGCAATGAATAACGAATTGATAGAAGTGTTTGACACAGATGTTTTGCCTACAAATCCAAACCAGCTAAAAGAATTTGCTAGAAAAAAGGCAGTTTTTATTGCTCAACGCGTGCATAACTTAACACAAAACTTGGAAAAAGCTAAGAAGTTGAGTGCTGAAGCTAAAAATGCTAAAAATGATTGGTGGCGTAGTGCTTCTGATATTATGCTCTTAGGTGGTGGATTTATTGGACTTGCAGCAAAAGGATTTGGCTTAAAATTTGGCAAAACCGCTACTGAAAAAAGAAGTGAAATTAACACAGAGATAATTATTTTACAAAATGAAGCTATTGCCGAGCTTGCAAACCTTGTGCAAGAAAGCATTCAGTTTGCCGCAACAAGTGCAGTGCTAAATCAAGCAATGCTAGAAGAACTTGCTAAAATCTGCGAGGAGGGGTTTATCGATGTGTATGGCAAGGTGCAAGAAATACGAGATGAGAAAGAAAGGGGATACTTAAAGCAAATTGAAAATGGACTGAAAGCCAATCAAAAAATCCTCCAATAAAGAGAATCGACTGCAAAAAATCAAGCCTCTATTTTGCAAAATGCAGAATCTATCTCTGCAAACAAAGATTTAATCTCTCAAAATGCCGAGTTCATCACGCAAAATAAGCAAGCCATAAAAAATATAAAGATTTTGGTTTGGATTGCTATTGCTCTATCTGTGGCAAGTTTGAGCATAAGTCTTTTTTTGTCTTTTGAAATAGTTTGCAAGTAGATTTTGCACTAAAGCAAACCACTAAAACAAACTAGGCTGATTTTTTGTCGCTTTTGTAGTTCTTTTTGTAGTTTTTGCCCTATTAGATTTTGTGTTGTTTAGAGAGCTTTATAGGCTTGGTTGTTGCAGTTTTTTGCGAATGCTTTTTCAAATGATGAGATATTTGCCAAATTATAATGCCCTTATTTACTATTCATTGAGGGGGGGGGGGATAGCATTTTGTGATTTTAGACTTGACAAAAATAACGGAGTTAAAAAATGGAATCCATAGCAACGCACTTATATTTTTGGGTATTTTTGAGGTTTTTTGCCTTTGGTGTTGGGGTATTTGCCCTATCTTGTTGGCTACACACTAAGTCCATATTGCTTACAAAAACACTGCTCTTTATATCGCTTATCTTGGTTTTTAATGAGTATGATAGTGTGGGCTATGATAACGCTTATAAAGGGATTGTCTCAATTCATTTGATTCTTTTGGGCTTATCATTTCTATACATTGGGCTGATAAAAAACATCAGAATATACTCATCTAAAGACACTCCTTTTCTTAAGCAAACACTTCTAAAGCACAAGTTGTTTGATTCTCTTGGGTTTGTAGCTATTTGTATTCACGCGTTAATTTTTTTGCTATTTCCCGCTGGCGATGACTATGCTTATTCTATATTATTTTGTATGGGAGTTGCCTCTGTCGTGCTGATTTGGGGGACTAACAAGCTAAACCAAATCTACAAAGAAATCCGCCAAAAAGTAGATTCTTTGGGCAATAAAAATTACTTCACTCTACCACAAATCTACCAAGAGTTAGACATTCAAGGCGATAGATACAAGTTCAAAGCATTTATCGATGAAATCACGCAAGGCATACTATCAAATGGTGAAATCGCTAGCATAAATCTGTATAGCACGGATTTTTATTTCAAGCCACAAGATTTACAAGACATCATCGATGCCCTAGAATCAATCCCAAAAGAAACTCCCAAATTATCTTTCAAAGAAGCTACCAAGCAAGCACAAAAAATCATTGATTTAGATACCAAATATTTGGAGGATTTCCTAAAAGCAGGGGGCAATGTCAATAAGTATATTTTTGATGATGGGGCGTACTTTATCCACAATATAAATTTGGATAATTTCGCTATTTGCTCATCTTGTGGCAAAGCAGAGGATAAAAATAGTGCAAATGATATTGAGGGCGAGTGGTTTTGCTCTGCCTTGTGCGAAGATACAGAAAATCGTTGCATTGAGATTAGCGAGGATTTGAATCCTGCGATTTTAGAGGGCGAAAGCTATGAATCTTTTAAAGAGCGATTTAGCAAAAATCTATCCAATACCACCTCCACCGCAGCGACTACTTTGGGTGTAAGCGAAGTATGGGCGAAAAATTTTCAAACTTTACAAAATGCAGACACAGGACACGGCTTTGCTGCAGAGATTATGAATAATGAAAATGATATATGGGCTGGTAGAGATGCCCAAATAATAGGTGGTGATAATGCCCTAAATGGTGCGGATAGACTTGTAGATGGTATTAAAATACAAACTAAATACTTAAAAACAGCTCCTAGAAGTGTCGGTGCTGGATTTGACAATAAAGGCGATGGCAATTATAAATACATTGACAAAGATACGGGCAAACCTATGGTATTGGAAGTCCCAAAAGACCAATATGACAAAGCAGTGAAAGTTATGGAGGAAAAGATTAGACAAGGCAAAGTGCAGGGCGTTACAGACCCAAATGAAGCAAAAAGTCTTGTCAAAAAAGGTAGCATAACATACCAAGAGGCAAAAGACTACTCTAAATTCTGCTCCAAAGAAAGTCTAAAATTTGACGCTAGAAATGGCGCAGTTGTAGCTGTGGCGGCATTTGGCGTGTCATTTGTGATAAATACAAGTCTATGTTATTACAGAGGACGCGACATAAAACAAGCACTAAAGGAATCAATCATCATAGGGATAAGGACGGGTGGTAAGGCATTTGCTATCTATATGGTAGGAGCGCAAATGCAACGAATCCCTGCGCTAAATCAGTTTTTGCAACAAGTGATAAATTTTAACTTTAATGGCAATGCAGTAGGTAGGGCATTAGCCGAAGTAGGTAAGAAAGGCGCGTCAAGCGCAGGTAAAGGAGCAGTGAATAGTGCAGCAAATAGCGCATTGCGTGGCACTATCGTAGTGGCAGCTGCTACTATGGCGGTTACTTCTAGTGTGGAAGTTGTCCAAATGATGAGAGGGCAAATCTCTGGTATGCAATGCGTAAAAAATATCGCCGTAAATGCTGGTGGTATCGCAGGTGGAGCAGCTGGAGCATTAGCTGGGGCTGCTGCGCTTTCATTTATCCCCGGTGTAGGCACTATCGCAGGTGGGCTAATCGGTGGCATAGTAGGTGGTATGGGCGGTGGCGCAGCTGCCAAAAAGATTATGGATAAATTTATTGAAGATGATTTAGCCAAAAAACAACGCATATTTTTTGAGCATATCATTACGCTTAGCGTTTTATTTAAGCTATCAAAAGATGAGGGAAGTGAGTTTTTGGCTATTGTAAATAAAATTTTGCAAGATGATGCGGATTTCTTTGGTAAAAAATTTAGCGTGAAAGCAATGCTACCTTATGCAAATAGCATACTTAAACCCATAGTGGTGGCTATCGTATCGCAACGCCCCAAGCTACCAAATTATGCTTTCAATAGGGATATAGTCATAGATGTGATAGCCGAAGAGATAGAGGAGGCAAGTTAGGCATCTCTATTGTTTTGATGGGATTTGCGCGTGAGATTCAAGGCTATGTAAAGTAGTTTAGGTGCTGATACCAAAATTGCATAAGCAAAACCTAAAATATAACCACTAAAACAAACTAGGCTGATTTTTTGTCGCTTTTGGCGTTCTTTTTGTAGATTTTGCCCTATTAGATTTTGTGTTTTTAGAATCTGTGATATTAGATTTTAGCTTGCTAGATTTTGTCTCGCTAGTTTTTGTCCTGCTAGATTTTTGCACGCTAGATTTTACAAAATCACTAGAATCCCCACATTCCCCAAAAAGCGCAGAATCCAAAGAATGCGCATAGTCCAAAAACTTCCCACAAAAACTAGCACGATGAATAGGCGAAAGCCCGTATCTAGCGATAGATTCTATGTGTGCTTTTGTGCCATATCCTGCGTTTGTGGCTAAGTCATATTGCGGATAGATTTTGTCTAGCTGTGCGCTTTGAGTGTCTTTGGCACATTTGGCATATATCGATGCACACGAGATGAGAGGCACTAGTGCATCGCCTTTGACTATGCACTCTAGGGATATTTTTGTGGTAAAATCTCTGCTCACTTTTAGTGTGCTTGCACCAAATGTGCTATTGCCATCAAAATAAAATCTTATCAAATCCTCCTGTGGCAAATCCAGCAAATCGCCCCCGCTAGATTTGCCTAGCTCCTCATCTGCCCTATCACCTCTATCATTTGGCTTTTTTATCACTTCATTTTTTGCCACACTTACCACCGCTTGCATTATCGCTTCTAATGCTTCTTTTAGGCACGCGCTTAGTCCCTTTGTGTCGATTTCCTCTGCGGTTTTTTCTACTACGAAATGAGATAAATGCGAAATCTCATCTAGCCTAGATTTTAGCTCATATCGCTTGTGTTTGCTTAGCTTTTTGCTATCTTTTATGCCCATTTTTTGCAAGGTTTTAGATAGATTTTGGCTTAGCACTTCCTCATCGCACACCACGCCCGCGACAAATAGAGAGCCTGCCAAGCACCCCCTACCCGCTTCATCGATTCCGCATATTAGCATTTCTCCTCCTTGCAAGCCTTACTTACAGATTGTGCCAAGTCGTGCAGATATTTTTCGCTAGCAGATTTTAGCGCGGATTTGGTATTTGGGATTTGCTCCTCTATCACAGCGCGTAGCAAAAAGTCCAAAACCTCGCCCACAAACCTGCTTGATAAACTATCTAGGCTATTCTTTTGCTTGATTTTTTGGAGTGTGGATTTTACCTCATCGCCCTTTATGGCGAGATGAGAGAGACAAAAACACTCTTTGTGGCAAAGCACTTGACAAAAGCTAGATTTTGCTTGTGCGATTTTGGGCTTAGAAGCACAAATGATGTCTAAAAACTCAAATAACGCTAGCATTTTTTGCTCTGCGATGAGTGCATTTGGGCTGCACTCTTTGGCTAGGAGTTTTAGTGCGATTTTTAGCGACTTTTGACATTGCCCTGCTTCATAGATTTTGGCTAGAGCCCTATTTGCAAAGCCCACCAAAAAGCACACTTGGCTAGCGATTTCATTGCTATATCGCAGATTTTTTAGCGCGGTTTTTAGGGCGAGTTTTGCCTCGCTAGATTTTGTGTCAAAATCTAAATCAAAATCTTTGCCAAAATCCTTTGCAAAAAGCGCGTAGCACAGCACGCTTAAGCGCGTAACTAAATCTTTTGGTGCGTTTTTTAGTGAGGCTAATTTGTGGAATGCGCCAAATGTCGCAAACCCCTCCAAGTCAAAATCCACACCAAGCCCCAAAGATTCCCCAAATATCACGCTTAGCACCTCGCTATACTCGCTCAATACCTCACAAGCAAAGTCCCCCAAAAGTAGCTTGCTAAATTCCGCATTTACCCGCTCTTTTGGCAAAGAATCTAGCTTTTGGATTTGAGATTTTATCGCTCTTTTTGTCTTAGGCTCTATGTCAAATCCAAGCACAGAGCTAAAGCGCAAAGCCCGCAAAATCCGCAAATAATCCTCGCTAAAACGCTCGCTTGGCTTTCCCACACAAGCTATGGATTTACGCTTCAAATCCTCTAACCCACCATAAATATCAATGATTTGGCTTTGCCCTCTATTTTTGCCCCTCTTATCGTTTGCTTTTTGTGGTGTGTGCGGTGCGAACGCAAGGGCATTGATAGTAAAATCCCTGCGTGATAAATCCTCATAAATACTCTTGCCAAACTCCACGCTTTGAGGGTGTCGCCCATCTATGTATGCGCTGTCTTTGCGAAATGTCGTAATCTCTACAAAATCATTTATGGCTTCATTGTTTGTGGCTTTTATGGATTCGTTGTTTTTTTGGTATTTTTTTGTGCTTTGCATATTTTTTGGGCTTTTTTGGGTTTTTGGGCTGTCGTTTTTCGCGCTATCATTGGTTTTTATGGGTGTTTTTGACACAGAGATTGTGCCGTATTTTTTGCCTATTTCTAGGCATTTATACCCAGCTTTATCAAATATATCCACCACCTCGCTAGGCAAAGCATCTGTGGATATGTCAAAATCTTTTGGTGGGATTCCTAGCAGCATATCACGCACGCACCCCCCCACGATAAAGGCACTAAAGCCGTTTGATTCTAATCTCTCTAGTATGGCTAAAATCTCGCTACTGACATATTTGCTAGCTATTTGCTCCACTTCCAAAATCCTTAAAAGATAAAATCTACAATTACGGATTAAACCAAACAAATTTTGCAATTATAAAGCGATTCTCTTTAAGGAATTATCAAATTATCAAGGAAACTATAAAGAAACTATTGTATAATAAGCGATTTTAAAAGCAAGCTAACAACGCTACAAAATCCACTCTATCAAAGGACGCAAATGAGACACAATGCCAAAAGAAGCGAGGAAATCACAGCAGCCGCACTAGAGCGCGTAAATAACGACCGCTACATTCTATCCAATATGATTTTTAAGCGCGTAAAGCAACTAAATAATGGTGCTGAAATCCTAGTAGAAGCAAACCCTAGAATCGAAAAGCTAACCGACATTGCCCTGCGCGAAATCGCAGAGGGCAAGCTATCACTAGAGCGCATAGACAACCCAAGCGAAAATCTATTTTAATGAGGTTTTTAGATTTTAGTAGTGGCTTTTGCGCTTGTGCCAAGCTAGCCAAAATCCACTAAGCCTAAAAAACATTCACAAAGCAAAATCTACGCAAGAAGCCTTGCAGAGATTTTTGAAACAAAATCCCCAAAAAATGTAGATTCTAAAATTTTAGCCTAGATTTTATAAGCCTTGAATACCGCCTTTTGTAGTAGTTTTTCTTTGAAGGAATCCATTTTGGAAATCTTTACCCAAGTCCAACAACTAAGAACCTTTGCAGATGCAAAGGCGTTTTTATCTAGCCTTTGTGAGATTACCCCAAGTATTTCGCGTGCCATAGTATGCGCACAAGAAAACCACGAGGGGCAGTTTCGCAAAAGTGGCGAGCCCTATATAGTGCATCCGCTTTGTGTGGCGTGCTTGACGGCGTTTTATGGTGGCGATGAAGCAATGGTTTGTGCTGCACTGCTTCACGATGTAGTAGAAGACACAGAGATAAATTTGGACAATGTAAAAAAAGACTTTGGCGAAGCTGTGGCACTGCTTGTCGATGGGCTTACCAAAATCGATGAAATCCGCGAAGAAGAGCTAGGGGCAAAAAGTGCGAATCAAAGGCTTGCCATAAGTGCGCTAACCTTTCGCAAAATGCTAATCGCTGCGGTAAATGACCCGCGCGTGCTTGTGATAAAAATCAGCGATAGACTTCACAATATGCTGACTTTGGATAGCCTAAGCGAGGAAAAACGCCTACGAATCGCAAAAGAAACGCTTGTCGTATATGCACCAATCGCGCATAGACTTGGAATCTCAAGCATAAAAAATGAGCTAGAGGATAAGAGCTTTTTTTACATTTTTCCCCAAGAATACGCCAAAATCCAAGATTTCCTAAAAGACAATAACCAGCCCTTGACTTTGCAACTAAATGACTTCTCACAAACTATCCAAGCCCTGCTTTTGCAAAACGGCTTCACAGAATCTAGCTTCAAGCTAGAATACCGCATAAAGCGTCCATACTCAATGTATCTAAAAATGCAGCGAAAGGGCATAGGGATTGATGAGATTTTGGACTTGCTAGCTATGCGCGTGCTTGTAGGAAATGTGCTTGATTGCTACAAAGTGCTAGGTATTGTCCATAGCGAGTTTAAGCCCATAATCTCACGCTTTAAAGACTACATAGCCTTGCCAAAAGAAAACGCTTACCAAACCATTCACACCACCGTCTTTGACAAATCGCGAGTATTTGAAGTGCAAATCCGCACCTTTGATATGCACAAAAATGCCGAGTTTGGCGTAGCAGCTCATTGGAAATACAAAAGCGATGGCTCTATCTCTCCAAGCCTAGAGTGGCTACAAAATCTCCAATACCAAAACAACGATATTGAGGAGTTTTATGAGCTAGCAAAAAATGACTTGTATAGAGAGGATATTGTCGTATTTTCGCCCGATGGCGATACATTTAGCTTACCTTTGGGCGCAGTGGCACTAGATTATGCCTACCTTATCCACACAAAGCTAGGAGACCACGCAAAAACTGCCTACATAAACAACCAAGAATCCTCTCTTTTGCAGAGGCTAAAAAGTGGCGACATAGTGCGTATCCTAAGCGACCCACAAGAAAATCCAAAATGCACTTGGATAGATGCTGTCAAAACCTCTCGCGCCAAAAATCAGCTCAAAATCCAAGCCCAAAATCGCATAAAAGAAGTCGAAAAAAAAGCAGCGATAAATATTTTAGCCACCATTTTTAGCAAAGACCCTACGATATTTGGACGATACCTTAGCATAAGGGGGCTTGATAGGGATTTGGTGCGGTGTGTGAATGATGAAGCATACCTACTAAAAATGTGTGAGAAAATCAAAAATAGCTTTGCTATCGGCTCAAATCCATTTGTCAAAATCCGCTTTAATATGCTAAAGCCAAAGCACATTGAACTAGATAATTTCATCTTTTGTAGCAACCACACCATAAATGGCGTGGGGTTTGACTACTGCTGTCGTCCAAAATACGGCGACTCCATAATGGGCGTGCTAACAAGCCAAAAAGTCATAGTCCATCACAAACTATGCGACAAGCTAAAAGACATCATCAAAGAGGGACAGACAATGGTGCAAACCAAATGGGCACAGATAAACAAACACGCCTATAAAGTCATCGTATCCCTAGAGGATAAGCAAGGTATGCTCTCTGCCTTTATAAACACCCTCGCAAAGCAAGGCTGCAATGTGCTAAGCATAAATTATAGCGGGTATAATTCCCAAACAGCATCATACTGCGAAGTGATTTTTGACACCGAAGATAAAAATTACAAAAAAATTAAAGACATACTTAGCACAAAATTTAGTATTATTGAATTTAGCAATTTCAAAGACGCCTACAAAAGCTAAGCCAAGCCAAATAAGTCAAGCCAAGAAAATCAAAGCCAAATAAGTCAATCTAAGAGAAAGGAAAAAAATGCCAAAATCTAAAAACCTAGATTCTAAGCAGATAGATTGCACACTAAAGCATACAAAGCAAGCACTATCTAAAGAGACGCTAGAAGCTATGGCAGAAATAAAGCGTGGGATTAGCGAATTTATCGGAGAAGAATATATCGCCTTTCTTATAGAAAAATATTTCCAAAGCAAAAAAAACGCGCAATCTAGCAAGCAAGCAAAAGAAGCGAGGTTTGTCGTAAAGGCTGGCTTTGACCCCACTGCACCAGATTTGCACTTAGGACACACAGTGCTACTAAACAAACTCGCCACTTTCCAAAAATACGGCGGAAATGTGAAATTTCTAATCGGGGATTTTACTGCGACTATCGGCGACCCAAGTGGCAAAACACAGACAAGAAAGCAGCTAAGCAAAGAAGAAGTCTTGCAAAATGCCAAAACTTATGAGAATCAAGTTTTTAAGATTTTAGACCCCGCATACACCCAAGTATGCTTTAACTCCGAGTGGATAAACGCGCTAGGCATAGGCGGGCTTGTAAACCTCACGGCAAACTTTTCAGTAGCTAGAATGCTAGAGCGAGATGATTTCACTAAGCGATATAAGCAAAACTTGCCAATTAGCATTATTGAGTTTATTTATCCATTGCTTCAGGGGTATGATTCTGTGGCTTTGAGCGCGGATATAGAGCTAGGGGGGAATGACCAAAAGTTTAATTTGCTTGTAGGACGGGCTTTGCAGCGAGCTTATGGACTACCAAAAGAACAATCCGTGCTTACTCTCCCACTACTTGAGGGACTAGATGGCGTGCAAAAAATGAGCAAATCTCTAGGCAATTATATTGGAGTTACAGAAAATCCTAACACAATGTATGCTAAAATTATGAGTATCTCTGATGAGTTGTCTTGGAAGTATTATGAGTTGCTAAGCCTAAAGAGCAATCAGCAAATAGAGGAGATAAAGCAGCAAGTAGCAAAAGGCACACTTCACCCAAAGGCAGCAAAAGAAATGCTTGCTTTAGAGATTACAAGCAGATTTCATAGCCTAGATTTGGCAAATGATGCAAAGCAGGCGTTTGATAGTGTCTTTAGCCAAAAAGAAATCCCTAGCGACATTGCAGAATCTACTTTCAAAATAGATGATTTTGCTAATTCTAGCGAAAGTGGGATTTGGGTGTGTGAGATTCTCTCAAAAAGTGGGCTATGTCCCTCTAGTAGCCAAGCAAGGCGTGAGATAAAAGCTGGAGCCCTAAAAATCAACAAAGAAAAAATCCAAGATGAAAACCTAAAACTAGGCAAAGGCGAGCATATTATCCAAGTAGGCAAACGCCGATTCTTAAAAGCAATAATCCAATAATCACAACAAATAAAGGACTGCTAAGATTATGAAATCCCAACTAAAGCCTTTACAAATCGGCAAACACACCATAACATTCCCTATATTTCAGGGTGGAATGGGTGTTGGCATTAGCTGGGACAATCTAGCAGGCAATGTCTCAAAAGAGGGTGCGCTTGGCATTATTTCCGCCGTTGGCACGGGGTATTATCATCAAATGAAGTTTGTTGAAAAACTAGTGCTAAATAAGCCATTTGAAACGCTAAATTTTTACTCAAAAGTTGCACTAAATGAAATATTTAAAAACGCTCGCAAAATCTGTGGAAATAAACCACTAGGCGCAAATATCCTGCACGCAATCAACGACTATGGTAGAGTGGTGCGAGATGCGTGCGAAGCAGGGGCAAATATCATCGTTACAGGTGCAGGATTGCCGACAAATATGCCCGAATTTACCAAAAACTTCCCCGAAGTAGCCCTTGTGCCTATCGTATCCTCTGTCAAAGCGATAAAAATCATCTGCAAGCGGTGGGAAGAGCGATACAAAAAAATCCCCGATGCCTTTATCGTAGAGGGACCGCTAAGCGGAGGACATCAAGGGTTTAAATACGAGGATTGCTTCAAGCCTGAATGTCAGCTAGAGGCGATTCTCCCTCCCATAGTCGAAGAGACAAAAAAATGGGGAAATATCCCAATCATCGCAGCGGGCGGGATTTGGAATAGAAAAGATATTGACAAGTTTTTGGCACTTGGTGCAAGTGGCGTGCAAATGGCGACACGATTTTTGGGCACATTTGAGTGCGATGCCAAAGCCTACCAAGAGATAATGCCCTTTGTCAAAAAAGAGGACATAGAGCTTGTCAAATCCCCTGTGGGCTACCCCGCAAGGGCGATAAAAATCGGCGTCATAGAGCGACTAAAAGAGGGCAATGCCCCAAAAGTCAAGTGCGTAAGCAACTGCGTAGCCCCCTGCCACAGAGGTGTAGAAGCAAAAAAGGTGGGGTATTGCATAGCAGACTCTCTAGGTAAAGCCCATCTAGGCAACACAAAAGAGGGGCTTTACTTCACAGGTGCAAACGGCTACAAAATCGACAAAATCATCTCAGTCAAAGAACTAATAGAAGAACTCACAAAAGGCTAGAGCTATGAGGCGGATTTTGCTAGCCCTAGCCATATTTCTTGCCTATCCGCTTGCAGCGCAAAATCTACGAATCACAAATGCTGTCCCTTTTGGTGCTAGTAGCTTGAAAGTCGTTTTTTCAAACGACATAGATTCTCTTAGCCTAACCCCTATCAAACTCAATCAAAACTCTTTCTACATAGACATAAAAGCCGTTCTTGACATTGGTAGAAAAGTGTATTTTTTTCCGCGCAATGCCCAAGTAACAATCGCCCAAAACACCCCCGAAATCACGCGCATAGTCATCACAAATGGCAATGGTATGGAATACCAACTAAAACCAATGCAAAAAAATCTCTATCTATCCTTTGTGGATAAAATCCCATCTAGCACTACTCAATCCACCACACAACAAAAAACAGAGCCAAAAGCAGAACCTAAAGCCCAAAGCAAACCTCCCCAAGCCCAGCCTACTCAAACTAGCCAAGCCAAACAGCCTCCAAAACAACCCGCCAAACAAACTCAAAGCAAACCTACTCAAAATCCAAAAACTCAAAAAAAAGAAGTGCAAAAAAATGATTCTGCAAAAAAAGATTCCAAAAAATCAGCACAAAAGCAAAAAAACACAAAAACCACACCAAAATCCACGCCCAAAACCCCACCACCTCGCACGATTGTCTCAACCACTCTTGCCACACCAAGTAGTAGAAAAGGGCTAAAAGTCGTTATTGATGCAGGACACGGGGGCAAAGACTGCGGGGCTTTTGGTGTTACAAAAGTGTGCGAGAAGCATATCGTTTTAAAAGTCGCCCTAAAAGTGCACAATGAGCTAAAAAAAAGAGGCTATGAGAGCTACCTCACGCGCGATAGGGACATTTTCATAGAGTTGCCCGAGCGCACCAAATTTGCCAATGCCAAAAAAGCGGATTTGTTTATCTCTATCCACGCAAATTCTGTCCCTGTGGGCAAAAAATCTCCACGAGGCATAGAGACATACTTCCTCTCTGCTGCTCGCACCGAAGATGCTAGAAGTGTCGCAGCAAAGGAAAACCAAGCCGATATTGAGATAATGAATTTTTATAGCAAACAAAACTTCTTAGATAGGCTAGAATCTCATCGCATAGTTTCTTCCAATCGATTTGCTATCGACATACAAACAGGGCTTATACAAAATCTGCAAGCAAACTATCCGCCAAGCACGATTGTGGATAACGGAGTGCGTGAGGGACCATTTTGGGTATTAGTAGGTGCTTTAATGCCATCTGTGTTGGTAGAAATAGGGTATAATTCTCACCCGCTAGAAGCCCAAAGACTAAATGAGGACACATATCAAAGGGTGCTAAGTTTGGGCATCGCAGATGGCATAGATAGCTTTGTAGCAAAAAATTTCAAAGAATGATTTTCTAGGTAGTTTTTGCTTGTTTGTATCATTTTGCAGGCGGATTTTATCAAGTATATTTTCAAGTAGATTTTGTGGTGTAGATTTTATAGCGCGGATTTTAGAGGGTAGATTTTTGCAAGGCAATACCTCTAAAGACTTTTAAGGAGCAGTGATGACTTTTTCTAGTAGCCGTATTTTTTCCTCTCTTTTCTTTTTCTTTGCGGTGTTTGTGTTTTTGTCCCTGCTTGTCTCGCAAATCTCCCAAAACTTCAACCAACTTTTTCTCATTTTTTCTTACCCTCATCGCGCTTTTGATTTTATCAGCAATGTCTTGCTGTTTTTGTGGGTGCTTATGTGTGTGGGGTTTTGTATCTATATGCGCAAAAAGCGACACCACAAATCCCTAGAATCCATTCTTAGCATTTTTATCGCGTTTTTTGTAAGTATCGTGCTTATATTACGAATCATCAAAAGTCAGCTTGAATACCAAGCCGATAGCATAAACTACGCAGTAAATGACACCATAAGCGGCTTTATCTTGTGGAAGTTTTTTGATATTTTTGTGTATTGCGTAAGCTATGGGCTTTTGGTATTTTTGCCACTACTATTGCTTGCTTTCAAACTTCGGCTAAATCCATTTAGCAAATGGGGGAATCTACTTGAGAAATACAAGCCATCAATTTGTGTAAGCCTTTTTGTGCTTTTTGCCCTTGCGTTGCAGCCCTACTATGCCAAAAAAAATCTACTATTTTACTTTGATGTGGCATTGTTTTATGTGGCGTTAGCACTGCTTATCGTCTCGCTTTGGCGCAACAAAGAGTTGTTTTCTTTTTATGAATACGCCAATATTTTGTGGCTTGTTGTAGGTGTGCTTGCCTTTAGTGCTAGCTCCAAACTCATTGCTCAAGCTGATTATAGCAGTGCTAGAATTTTGTTTCTCATCATCGCGCTAATGGCGTGGTGTGGGGATTTTATGAGTGCGATTATAAATGGCAAATTTCCTCCAAGTAGCCTGCGTGAGTTTTTGCCAAAGTCGCTAAAATCTCGCAAAAAGAAAAATCCTCCACTACCCTCACCCACTTCATTTCCAAAATCCACAAAAAATTGATTTTAATCCACTTAGTGCAATAAAACGGAGAATCTAAATGCCACCAAATTCTGCTAAAAATCTGCAAAGCACGATTCCAAAAAAAATCTGCTTTGTGTGTCTAGGCAATATCTGTCGCTCTCCACTCGCAGAGGGAATCGCAAAGCATCTTTATGCCAAAATGCCTAAGCAAAGCAAAGCCAAAATAGAATTTTGCTCGGCTGGGACTTCTGGCTTTCATAATGATGAGGGGATAGATTCTCGCTCTATTGGGATTGCTAGAGAAAATGGTATAGACATTTCAAGCTACACTAGCAAGCAAGTAAGCCTATATGGACACAGCGATGTTGATTTGTTTGTCGCAATGGATAGGCAAAACTACGCCACTTTGTTGCGACTTGGGTTTAAGCCTAGCAAGGTGGTGCTTTTGGGGGATTTTGGGCTAGGAGGTAAGGAAGTGCCTGACCCATATTATGGAGGTAGTGATGGCTTTGCCAAAGTCTATGAAATGCTTGAAGCTGGGATTGCAAACCTGCTAGAGAACTTAGCTAAAGCAGATTTGCCAAACAAATAAACTTGCTAGCAATCGCTAAAAATCAAAACAAAGGATAGACAAATGAAAAAGTGTGCAAAAATCTATGGGATTAGAAACTGCGGGAGCGTGCAAAAGGCTCTAAAATTTTTGGAGCTAGCAAATGTGAGATATGACTTCATAGACTTCAAACTAAACCCACCAAGCCAAGCAGATATTACTCGCTGGTGTGAAATATTTGGCATAGAATCTTTGCTAAACTCCAAAGGAATGACTTACAAAAAACTAGGTTTAGGCAAGCAAAATCTAAGCCTAGAGGACAAACTAAAGCAAATAGAGCAGCACCCCACACTTATCAAACGCCCTATAATAGAGATATATGAAACCCTAGATACAAAACAACCCAAAGAATTTCTAATAGGCTTTGATGAAGTAAAATACAAAGCCACATTTAGTGATTCCTAAAATTTAAGCCTTTTTTGCGCAAATCAGCAAATATGGAATCTAAATATGCTACATAAACTCGCTATACCACGCCAAATATCACAGATTTTTGCAAAAAATCCCCTCAAAAATATTCTCTCAAAATCTTGCTCAAATATTTGCTTAAAGCCTTGCTTAAATCTTGGCGCAAATTCACGCACAAAGCCTTGCTCAAACTCTCGCTTGGATTTTGTGCCAAACCTAATCTCGCGCTTATCTTTGTGCGCTTTGTGTGCGTGGGTGTGTTTATTTTTTAGTTCTTGTGGGATAAAAGAGATAAACCTCCCTGCAAAAGACCCAAGTATCTACTCCCAAGACGCACTAAGCTATGTAGCAAAATCTAGCAAGCAAAAACCCCAAGACAAAGACACCAAGCAAAAGCTAGAATCCCTAGCCAAGCTATACCTAAAAGAGCATTTTTCTGCGTGGGAGATTACAAAAGCAAATCCAGATAAAAAAAGTGTCTTTTGGGCGCAAGACTCATTGCTAAAAAACACAGGCTTTGGGGAAAATCTATTTCCAAACTCACTAGAAACTACCAAAGAAATCTATGAACGAATGAATATCAAAGCCTATCCTAGCACGCTTACAAAGGCTATCATCATAGAAACTACTGATGTCCGCGCTGTGCCAAGTGATAAGCCACGATTTAAAAGAGCTGATGATTATCCATTTGACCAGTGGCAAAATTCACTTATCTTTGCCAATACCCCTGTGATGATTACGCACTATGACACTTCTAAGGAGTGGGCGCATATCCAAAGTGGCTTTGTATATGGCTGGGTAAAAGTGCGGGATTTAGCTATCATAAACACCCACGAGCGCGAAATCCTAACCAAAATCAAAACCTATATCCTACCCGTGCGAGATAAAATCCCTATCTATGATAGAAAAGGTGAGTTTTTGACACACGCTAGAGTGGGACAGATTTTGGGAGTGGCTAGCGTGGTGCGCGGGGACTATCTAGTCTATATCGCAAAACGCGAGATTTCAGGCAAAGCCACTCTCATAGAAGCAAGACTAAAGCCAAAAGATTTTATGCTTTTTCCACAGAGTTTTAGCCCCACACTTACCGCACAGATAATCAACACAATGATAGGACACAAATACGGCTGGGGTGGCTATCTAGCGAACAGAGACTGCTCGGCATTTATCCGTGATATTTTTGCAAACTTTGGGCTATATATGCCTAGAAACTCGTATTCACAAGGCAGATGGGCAAGAAATATGATAGAGCTAGACAAACTTGACAGAAAGCAAAAAGAGCGATATATCCTAGAAAATGGTGTGCCTTTTGCAAGTATTTTGTGGCTAAAGGGGCATATTATGCTCTACATTGGCGAGTATAAAGGCAAAGCTATGGTAGCACACAGCTCGTGGAGCGTCCGCACAAAGAAAAAACGCGTAGCGACAAAAAGCCTACTAGGCGGCGTAGTCATCACTAGCCTATACGCAGGGGAAGAAAACAACGCAAAGGATAACTACACGCTACTTATAGATAGAATCTTAGGCATTTCAAATTTGCAAGATAAACTCCAAGAATAACGCCCTAAAAAAGCAATATTTAGAGTGGATTTTGCAAACCTCTTGCAAGGCAAAAATAAAAAAACAAAAAAGTTAAAAAAAAGTTAAAAAAAGTTAGAATTTAGTGTATTTCATACTATAATAAACGCCAATCTAAAAACCTAAACAATCACACATAAACACAAATAAAACGGCTACAAAGCCAAAAATTATAGGAGAATCCAAATGGAAAAGCATTTTGATGTAGCAATCATCGGTGGTGGCGTATCTGGAAACGCTCTATTTTGGACGCTAAGTGAATATGCCAAAATAGGCTCGATTGCCATAGTGGAGAAATGTGGCAGGCTAGCTCAAGTAAGCTCCAATGTCAAAGCAAACTCTCAAACCATACACGATGGCTCAATAGAAACCAACTATACCGCAGAAAAAGCCAAAAAAGTCCGTCTCTCTGCCAAAAAAGTCGAAACCTACGCACTAAAGCACAACCTCCAAAACAAAATCATTTTCCAAATGCAAAAAATGGCAATCGGTGTGGGGGATAGAGAATGTGAGTTTATGAGAAAACGACATAGCGAATTTTTGGAAGTATTTCCAGATATGGAGTGGTTTGAAAAAGACAAAATCAAAGAGCTAGAGCCACATATCATACTTGGACAAGACGGCAGAAGCGATAGACCTGAAAATATCGTAGGAAGTGGTTATAAGCAAGCGTGGTGCGGAATGAATTTTGAGCTACTAAGCGAGGATTTTGCAGCTCGTGCGCTAGAAAATAACCCAAAAAACGAAGTCTTGCTAAACTTTTGGGTAAAGGAAATCCGCGCAAAAGATGAAGGCTACTACCTCATCTCTAGAGGTGGAGATGCTATAAGCGCGAAGTTTGTGCTTGTAAATGCTGGTTCGTACTCACTTATCCTAGCGCAATCTATGGGCTATGGTATGAATCTAGGTTGCTTGCCTATGGCAGGTAGCTTTTACTTCGCACCTACTTTGCTAAAGGGCAAAGTCTATATGGTGCAAAATCCAAAACTTCCCTTTGCTGCACTACACGGTGACCCAGATATAAACGCAAACGGACGCACGCGCATAGGACCTACTGCTATTGCTATGCCAAAGCTAGAGCGCAAGAAGCATTGGTATAATGGCATAAGCCTAAGCGAACTTCGGCAAGTAGACTTCCACAGAGAAGTATTTGGTGTGCTTTTTGACTTGATAATGGATAGCGAAATCCGCGCTTATGCGATAAGAAATATGATATTTGAGTTCCCATACTTTGGAAAAAGACTTTTCTTAAAAGACGCTAGGAAACTTATCCCCTCACTAAAGCTAGAAGACATACAATACGCGGATGGCTATGGGGAAGTGCGCCCGCAAGTAATTGACAGAACTGCAAAAAAACTAGAGCTAGGCGAGAAAAAAATCATTACCAACAAAGGCATAACTTTCAATATGACACCATCGCCCGGTGCGACAAGCTGCCTACAAAACGCCCTTGTAGATGCGCAAGAAATCACCGCTTACTTGGGTGTTAGCTTTGATAAAGAGAGATTTTTAGCAGATTTATCTCCAGAGGAGCTAAAGTCATAGATTTTAGCGATATTGTTTATAGTAGCTTTGCTATCAAAATCGCTAGATAACACTTTTTGTATTTTCACTTGTTTTATCTTTGCACTTTGTGTATTCGCACTTCGCAAGCACATTATATCTTCGCACCTTAGGCACGATTATGACATAGTCTTATGCCTAAGGCTTTTTAGACACTCATTTTTTAGACACACTTAAAACAAATCCAAAAACATAAACCAAAATATTATACCAAGCGTTTTTGGATTTTATAAAATCCACACATTTTATTAGCCCACCACATTCACACTCCACTACATTCCAAGATTTTTTCTATGATTCTATGGGAGATTCTATGTAGGATTCTACGAGGGCGATTTTTGCACTTTTTTTGTTCATTTTTGAAATATTTGATACTATTTTACACATTGCTATATTTTTTATGCAAGAAGTTAATGCGATATTGACACAAAACGCTATAAAATAAAGAGGCTTTTTATTTCATACTTCAAAAGGAGATTCTATGGAGTGGATTCAACACTACGACCCTCTAAACAACCTTTGGCTTAGCGCGCTTTTCGCGTTTGTGCCTATCGCGTGCTTTTTGCTATGTTTGCTTGCCTTTAAGCTAAAGGGCTATCAAGCAGGCTTTATCACCGTGATTGTGGCAACTTTGGTGGCATTTTTTGCTTATGATATGCCTTTTTCGCTCATAGGTGCGAGCTTCGTTCAGGGCTTTGCGCAAGGTATGTGGCCTATTGCGTGGATTATCATCGCAGCGATTTTCCTCTACAAGCTCTCTGTGAAATCAGGGAGCTTTGAAGTCATCAAGCAAAGTGTGATGAGTATCACGCCCGACCACAGAATCCAAGTGATTCTCATCGGCTTTTGTTTTGGCTCGTTTTTGGAGGGCGCGATAGGCTTTGGAGGACCTGTGGCGATTACTGCGGCATTGCTTGTGGGATTAGGGCTAAAGCCACTTTATGCTGCGGGGCTTTGCCTCATCGCAAACACCGCTCCTGTAGCATTTGGTGCGGTTGGGATTCCTATCATTGCGATGACAAACCTTGTAGGTGTCGAGCAGCACGCCGTAGCAGCTATGGTAGGGCGAATGCTCGTGCCTCTAAGCCTTACAGTGCCATTTTTCATCGTCTTTTTGATGGACGGCTTTAAGGGCGTGAGAGAGACATTCCCTGCGATTTTTGTCGCAGCAGTGAGCTTTACAGCGAC
The DNA here is from genome assembly GCF_003364135.1 of Helicobacter sp. MIT 01-3238. Taxonomy (NCBI): domain Bacteria; kingdom Pseudomonadati; phylum Campylobacterota; class Epsilonproteobacteria; order Campylobacterales; family Helicobacteraceae; genus Helicobacter; species Helicobacter sp. MIT 01-3238. Next base: position 13,464 of record NZ_NXLN01000007.1, on the reverse strand, counting down.
TCAGTTCTTAAGCTCAAACTATCTTGGCGCAGAGCTCCCTGACATTGCTTCTGCGATTGTCTCGCTTGCTTGCACCACGCTCTTTCTCAAGGTATGGAAGCCTAGCAATATTTTCCGCCTAGATGATGAGAAAAACTTTTCTGTCGCAAGTCTAGAATTTGGCAAAGTCTTTAGGGCGTGGTTACCTTTTATTTTGCTTATTATTTGTATCGTGCTTTGGACACAGCCGTGGTTTCAAGGGCTATTCAAAGTCGGCAATCCTGTGCTTTTCCAAGAAGCAGGTGAATCATTGCCAAAGCCTGATTTTTGGCATAATGTCTTGCCTATCTTTAATGAAGCAAAAGAAATCATCGGCTACAAGCTCGTAGGCGTGCTAAGCTATACCCAAATCACTATAAACTTCAATTCTCTTGGCTGGACACTGCTTGGCACAAATGGCAAGCCTGTGGGCTTAAGCCTGCCTATCAACCTTATTGCGCTTCAAGCAGGCACAGCGATTTTGCTCGCGGCATTCCTTACCATTTGGTTTCTCAAAATCAAAGCCCAAGACGCAGCAGAGTGCTTTTGGGATACACTAAAAGAAATGGCAATTCCTTGTATTACCATTGGGCTTGTTGTCTCATTTGCGTTCATCTCCAAAAACTCCGCGATGAGCGAGACACTCGGGCGAGCGTTTGCCCAAACAGGCGATGCGTTTAATTTCTTTAGCCCTGTGATTGGGTGGATTGGCGTGTTTATCACAGGAAGTGATACAAGCTCAAACCTACTCTTTGGGACATTGCAGCAAGCAAGTGCGAGTGTGCTAGGTGTGGGCGAAGCACTCTTTTTAGCAGCAAACTCTGTGGGTGGCGTTGTCGGCAAAATGATAAGCCCGCAAAGTATCGCTATTGCGTGCGCGGCAGTGGGACTTGTAGGCAAAGAAGCCGAACTATTTAAATTCACATTTAAATACTCTCTAGGATTTATTATCCTCATTGGCATTTGGACTTTGGTAATCTCACTATTTTTAAATGGAATTATCCCTGAAGTAGTGCCATTGCCTAAGGTATAGGAGGAGGTTGAAGCACGATTAAAGGGGGCAAATCGTGCCTAAATCGTGCAAAAATCTAAAATCGTGGAGGGGGCAAAACTTAGCAATTTTAGCTAAGTCTAATAGCTTTAGCAGAATTTAGCTTTTTCTTAAATCCCTAAAATTTGCCTAAGACCTAGTAGTAATTTTGGGGGCTAGACATTTTGGTGTGATTTTTATCCAAATTGCACTTAATTTGCCGATAATTACTCCTAAGAAATTTCTTAAAATTTTAGCGTTTTTGCAAACTACCTTTACCTATCGTTTTTATATACTTTTTATCAAACTTCAAAACAACTAAATCCAAATAAGGCAAAATCCAACAAGGTGCATTTATGACTTTACTTATCACATATTTTCTTGGCACAGTGTTTATTTCTGCGGCTTGCTCGGTGTTTGAAGCGGCATTATTTAGCGCGACTACACCTTTTGTCGAGGCAAGTGCCAAGCTAACCAAAACAGGCAAAATCCTAAAACACCTAAAAGCAAATATTGATAATTCCGTAGGTGCGGTGCTTGTGGTAAATATGTTTGCCAATACTTTGGGTGCAGCAGCTGTGGGTGCGCAGTCTGTGGAAGTGTTTGGCGATGAGTGGGCTGGAGTGGTAGCTATCGTGCTAACGCTTAGTATTTTGTATGTAGCAGAGATTATCCCCAAAACCCTTAGCGCAATGTATTGGAAAAAGCTCATTTTGCCCTGCTGCTATCCACTCATAGTGATGTATTATGTAGCATTTCCATTTGTGTATATCTCTCGTGGAATCACATTTTTTTTCCGCAAAGGCAATGTAGAGAGAATCAGCAGAGATGAGATTTTAGCCCTTATGGAGCTAGGCGAAAAAAGTGGCTCGCTAGATGAGCTAGAAATGGATATTTTAGAGCATATCATCGGGCAAAAATCTATCCGCGTCAAAGACATAATGACACCCAAAAAACTTATCTTTACCCTAGATGAAAATCTAACCATAAAACAAGCCCTAAAGCAATCCCAAAAGCGCAAATATTCGCGCATACCTCTAAGCGCAGATTCTGCTACAATCACATCGCTTGCCTATCGCAAAGAAATCCTCCAAGCCAATCTCAAGCACAAAGGGCAAGAGCCACTAAAAAGCATTGCCAAACCATTTACCTCTGTCAAAGAAAATATGCAAGTCCTTATGCTTTTGCGACTTTTTATCCTGCGCCACGCACATTTGTTTGCCGTGCTGGACAAAAAAGGCAATCTAGTTGGAATAGTTACCCTAGAAGACGCGCTAAATGCCGTGCTAGGTGTGGGCAATATCTCAAGGCACTAAAGGAGCATAGATGACATTATTGATTGTGTATTGTTGTGTGGCGATTATCTTTAGCTTCATCTGCTCAATTTTAGAATCTGTATTTCTTAGCACTAGCCAATCTTTCGTAGAAAGCTATGAAAAAAATCACCCAAAAGTAGGTGGCTACCTGCGCTACCTAAAATCCAATGTCGAAGAAGCTGAAGGCGCGATTTTGGTGCTAAACACCTTTGCGGTAACTGCTTGCTCTACGGGATTTGGTATAGAGATTACGCGACTTTATGGCGAAGAGTGGCAGTTCATCGCTTCTACGATATTTGCCATAGCGATGATTTATATCACAGAGATTTTCCCCAAAACTTTAGGCACGACTTATTGGAGGGCTTTTGCCCCTAGTGTAGCGGTATGTGTGCGATATTTACTAAAAATCACTTTCCCTTTTGTCGTATTGGCAAAGGGAATCACACATTTCCTCACACGCGGAGCAAAAGTCGCCATTAGTCGTGGCGAGATTTTGGCAGCTAGCGAAATAGGCAACAAAGGTGGCTCACTAGGTGCAAAAGAGACAAATATTGTCAAAAATCTACTAACCCTAAAAAACTATCAAGCTGTGGATATTCTAACCCCCCGCAGTGTGGTTTTTAGCCTAAAAAGCGATGAAAAAATCAAAGATGCTATCAAGCATAAGCGAATCACGCACCATTCTTTCGTCCCCGTGCTAGGAGAGAGCGTGGATTCTATTGTGGGTGTGGTGGATTCTAAAGAGATTTTAGCCCTTAGCCTGCAAGGCGAAGACGACAAAGAAGTAGGAGAATTTGCAAAGCCAGCAAACATTGTCCCGCATAATATTTCTGTGCTAAAACTTCTGCATTTATTTACCAATAACGATAGCGCAAAACAAAACACAAAAGATTCTTACAAAAGCGATGATGAAGCAAATACAAAACTTTTTGTGGTGCTTGATAGATATGAGCAATTTATGGGAATTGTAACATTTGAAGATGTGCTTGAGACACTGCTAGGCGATGAGATTGTCGATGAGTTTGATGAAGCGCGAGATATGCAAGAGCTTGCCAAAAGACAAAACCTAATCAAAGAAAAGCACAAAAAACAACGCGCACAAGAAAAAGATGAAAAATCAAAAAAAGAAGCAAAAAAGATAAAAGAAATAAAAATTTCGCAGAAAAAATGGTGGAATATATGGGGCTAAACTTTGTAAAATCTAGCCTTTTATCACACATAAATCTATACTTGCCAATGCTATGTAATATGCTCTACCTATGCCTATCAGTGTTTGTAAGTGTTTGCTATTTGTTACGCAAACCTTACTTGATTCTTGTGGGGTTTTTGGAGCTGATATAGAGATAAATCGCTTGGATTTCCTCATCGGTTAGATTGTATTTTGGCATTATGCCTTTGTCTTGGTTTAGAGCAGTTTTGAAGTTGAAAAGCTCTAGGTTATTTATGCGCGGGACAAGGAGGGTTTTTTGCTTACCCTTATGGGTGTATGTGGCTAGCAAAGTTTCCTCGCCTATTGCGCCGTGGCATTTGATACAGCCGATTCCGCGAGGATATTCATACAGACTTGCGCCATACTCTTGGGGAGTGATAAAGCTTTCATTTGATTGTGCGCTTGCTTGGTTGCTTATTTGTGAGTTTTGCAAGTTTTGCAAATCGGTTTGCAAGTCAGCTTTTGGGGTGGAGTCTAGTTTTTGGGATTTAAAAATATTGCCAAACTTTTTTGTATCTTTTTCATCTTTTTTTTCGCTTTTTTCATTTTTTGAGGTTATGGGACTTGATTGTGTGTTTTCTTGCGTGATTGATTTTGTAGCAGAATTTAAGCTAGATTCTTTTTCTCTCTGTGTCATCTCTTTTGTGCTTTCTTTAGTTGCATCTTTGTCTGTATCTTTTTGGGCTTTAGAATCTTGCGAACTAGAGTCCAAAGCGGATTCTAAAGTAGCCTCTAAGGTAGATTCTAAAGCTGATTGTGGGATATATTCAGGCACGCTAGATTGTGATTCTAGCTTTGTATTCTCTTTTTGTGTGGTTAGTGTGGGATTTTGTGCGTTTAGGATTTGGGCTAGCCCCACACTCCACGCCACACACGAGATTTTTGCAAAAGTTTTGCCAAAAGATATGCACTTCATATCAAACCCTTAATATTTTTTCATTATAATAGCACTTTTTATTCAATCCTAACCACGATATAAAACATAGTCAAAACACCCAAATATAACTAAAGCACACCAAATACACCAAATTTGCACCAAGCAATAACACAAAGGCACTTGATGACTATCCTAGATGGCAAATCCCTCTCTCTCTCAATCCAAGATTCTCTCAAATCCCAAGTAGCAACCCTAAATCCAAAACCAAAGCTAGTGGTTATCCTAGTAGGCGAAGACGCCCCAAGCCTAGCCTATGTCAATATGAAAGCAAAAGCCTGTCAAAATGTCGGTATCATAGGCGAAGTCCTACGCTTTAGCCAAGAATCCTACCAAGAGCAAATCCTAAAGGAAATCGCTAGGCTAAATGCCGATAAGAGTGTGAATGGAATCCTTGTCCAACTACCATTGCCAAAGCACTTTGACACGAATGAGATTTTACAATCTATTGCACCACACAAAGATGTCGATGGATTTCACCCTATCAATGTCGGTAGGATGCAATGTGGACTTGAAAAACAAAATACAAAACAAGATAAAAATAGCTTACCTTATGATAGCGCAGACATTGGATTTTCCCCCGCTACTCCGCTAGGAGTTATGGAGCTACTAAAGGCGTATAATATCGAGCTACAAGGCAAAAATGTCGCTATCATCGGTGCTAGCAATATCGTAGGAAAGCCACTTGCCCAGCTTATGCTAAATGCAGGTGCAACCATTAGCATTTGCCATATTTTCACGCGTGATATTTCGGTATTTACGCGCAGTGCGGACATTGTCTGTGTAGGTGTTGGCAAAGTAAATCTAATCACAAAAGAGCATATAAAAGATGGTGTAATCATCATAGACATAGGCATAAATCGCTTAAAAGACGGCAAGCTATGTGGTGATGTAGACTTTGAAAATGTAAGCAAAAAGGCTAGCTTCATCACACCTGTGCCCGGTGGAGTAGGACCTATGACGATAGCTGCACTCCTGCAAAACACCCTAAAAGCCTACCATATCCAAAACTCCCAAAACCTCTAAAATCCCCCACAAAAAAGGAATACAAAAATGAATAGCACACAAGAATCTAGCCAAACAAAAAGTAGCCCAAAAACTTTGGCTACCAAGATTTTGAGTGGAATATATGTCTTTTTTTCTAGCTGGACAGGGACGATTGTGCTTGTGCTATTTGTGATATTTTTTGTCGCACAAGGCTTTGTGATTCCCTCACGGTCTATGGTTGGCACTCTTTATGAAGGCGATATTTTGTTTGCCAAAAAATACTCCTATGGGATTCCACTGCCTCGACTTCCGTGGATAAATACGCCTATCTTGCCCGACTTTTTTGGCAATGGACATCTAATCAAAGCAGAGGGACCAAGTCGTGGCGATATAGTCATATTTATCCCCCCACACCTAGAAAAGCTAGGACTAAAAACCGACCACTATATCAAGCGAACTTTTGCCAAAGGTGGCGATGAAGTGCTTTTCACTCCGCGTGGAATGTATCTACACCCAAGCGAGGGCAACGAGTATGTAAAAGAGCATTATAGTGATTATGAAATGGTGCAAAGAGGGGATAAACTCTTTGTGCTAGAGCCATACTCAAAAAAACATTTAGGCGTGAATTATGATGAGGGAATCTCATCTTTTTACCAAATGGCAAGTATCTATAATGAAGCTAGACAAGATGGACGCTCGCCCTATGACTTTAGCGCACAATATCGCGGAATCTCTATGGAAGCACTCATTGATAACGGACGCGTGGAATATTTCTACAAAAAAATCGCTGATGATGAATACTTTATGGTAGGGGACAATCGCAACAACAGCGAAGACTCACGATTCTGGGGAAGTGTGCCATACTCAAATATCGTAGGCACGCCGTGGTTTATCTACCTAAGCATAAACCTCACTCAAAGCATAGAATCAAACGCTTATTTTGAGCCAAAGCAGCGATATTCTCTGCGATGGGAGAGAATGTTTAAGACAATGCAAGGCATAGAGGAGCTAACCACACAAAAAGCCACGACAAAATCTATCCCAAGCGAAGTAGCAAGCAAGTAGCACAAATAGTGAGGGCAGAAAGCAGGCGTGGCTTAATTGTGTCTAGTTATTGCAAGTTTAGCTATTGCAGATTCTTATCATTGCTGGGGTTACTCATTGCAAGAGGGCATAAGTAGCCTTTCACTTCAATCAAAATCTACACAACCAAAAACGCATAGATTAGAAATAGATTGAAGTGGATTGTGAGGTGGATTCCAAAATTCTGCTAAATTTTAAGGTATATTTTATGCAGTATAGATTAAAATTACAGCTTTATTTTTTGCAATTTTTGCAGGATTTGTGGACAGATGGGTGAGTGGCTGAAACCACACCCCTGCTAAGGGTGCAGACCTTAATCGGGTCTCGAGGGTTCAAATCCCTCTCTGTCCGCCATTTTTGGCTTTTGCTAGCGTTTGGCTAGATTCAAATATCGGGGCGTAGCTCAGTCTGGTTAGAGTACTTGGTTTGGGACCAAGGGGTCGAAGGTTCGAATCCTTTCGCCCCGACCATTTGAAGTTTTTTGATTTTGTTGTGTTTGATAGCTGGCTTATAAGATTTGCAAACGCAAGTTTATAGGAGCTTATTAGATATTAGGTGTGGATATGCGGATTTGCATAGTTTTTGCAGATTTGATAAGCGCAAAGTCAAGGGCTATTACACGCTCTTGTATGTAAATGGTGGGTGTAGCTCAGTTGGTTAGAGCATCAGTTTGTGGCACTGAGGGTCGTGGGTTCGAGCCCCATCACCCACCCCATTTTCGCTTCTTTTGTAGCTTTTTACTTCTTAAACGATTTTTTTAATTTTATTTTTCTTAAGATTTTTACTCTTTTAGATGATTTTTGTTCTTTTGTGAGGTTTTTGCGTTCGTAGCTCAATTGGATAGAGCACCAGACTTCGGATCTGGGGGTTAGGGGTTCGACTCCCTTCGGGCGCACCACTTATGAGTTTTTGCGCCTATAGCTCAGCTGGATAGAGCAACGGCCTTCTAAGCCGTAGGTCAGAGGTTCGAGTCCTCTTGGGCGCACCACTTGCTTTTAGCTTCACTTAACTTCTTTGGGAAGCACATTTTTTAAGACTTTGGGTAAGACTTTTGCCACGCTTTTTTACACAAATGTCATAAACTCTCTGTGAAACCCACAAAACACAATCAATTATCACAAACCCCCCACAAAAAATCTCTACCCTACTTTTTTGATTTTATCAAGCACGCCATTTACCAGCCTTGAAGCATTGTCATCACAAAAATTCTTTGCTAGCTCAATAGCCTCATTTATCACCACAGGTGTATCCGTGCTAGTATGCGCTATCTCATAAGCCCCAAGTCGCAGTATGCTTTTTTCCATTTGTCCCAATCGCTCAAAATCCCACTCCTTTAGATTCTGCGCTAGCTCCAAATCAATACTTTCCAAATGCTCCATAACACCAGCAAAAAGCCCAAGCGCAAAATCTTTTTGCTTGTTCTTGATTTTGCGAGATTCTAAAAAACTTGACGCAAAGGCTTCCACTTCTGCATTGCCACTTTGATACGCGTATAATAGCGAGATTACCGCTTCTCTAGCGTGTGTCCTAGTTGCCATTTTGTGCCTTTGTTTTTAGATTTTGTCTTAAATTTGCGGTTAGATTTTTATGCGGTTATTTTTATGTTTATAGCTAAATCCGCACAAAATTCACACTTTTAGCTCTGCATAAAGGCTAAGCAATTCTATAAGAGAGCTCATCGCTTCAAAGCCTTTATTGCCCGCTTTTGAGCCTGCACGCTCGATTGCTTGCTCAATATTATCAGTCGTTAGCACCCCAAAGCTCACAGGAGTGCCGTATTTTAGCGTGGTGTTTGCAATTCCCTTAGTCGCCTCCGCACTCACATAGTCAAAGTGTGGTGTCCCACCGCGTATAATCGCTCCAATCGCACAAACCCCATCATATCGCTTCGCAGCCAAAATCCTATCAAGCACAAAAGGTAGCTCAAACGCTCCCGGTGCCAAAATCAAGTCCAAATTCTTAGTATTGCCTCCGTGTCGTGCAAAGCTATCTTGCGCCCCCTCGATAAGCCTATCAGTGATTATGTGATTAAAACGCGAGCATATAATTGCGATTTTTTCGCTACCTTTTAGGAGGATTTTGCCCTCAATTTTATTCATTTGATTCTCCTTATATCAAGTTTTGGTATCGGGCTTTTTTAAACCCAAAAATAAATAAGAAATTCTACACTATTTTTTACTTATTTTTGCATTCTTTGTTGTCTTGGTATTATATTGTTTTTGCACACTCCCAAAGATTTTGATTATTTATTTTGCAAAAAATTATCAAAATTTATGCAGAATTTAAGAAAAAATGTGTAACATTAAAAATTCAAATTAGTAGTGAATTTTATTTTTTGCTATTTAATTTGTTGCTTCAAAAACACAATCTTAAAAATTCATAACGGAATTAAAAATGCGACAAATCCAAAAAGCACTATTTTTGTTATCTTTTGCTTGCGCTAGCTTTGGCTTCACAGAAACTATTGCAGAAAACGGGACAGATGAGATAAACGAAAAAATAAAAGAGGTGGATAGAAACACACAAGAAACAAACCAGCAAACCTCTAATCAACTCCCCACACAATCTCCCAAAGAAAGCAAAGAGCAAGAGCCTACACAAGACACACCGCAAAATCATACTTTAGCCCAAGAATCACAAGAAAAAATGCAATCACAAAGCAAAGACACAAACGCACAATCCCAAAAAACACTACAATCACAGCCCACACAACCCAAAAATCCAGCAAAGACAAAGCACGGCTTCATCGGGCTAGAAGCTAGCTACACAGGAATCAAATATGACGAAAAAGGCACGCTTGCTACAAGCGCACGAGAGCCATATAGTGGAGGTGGGCTAAGGTTTGGATTACTTGGTGGATATAGACACTTTTTCTTATCAGGCATTGGTATTCGTGGATATGCAAACATTGACTACTTTGAAGCCCCATCCTCTATTGGCACAATCCAATCTCTGCACTACGGAATAAACGCAGACTTGCTAATGGATTTTAGAGAAATCGGCGTATTTGTAGGAATAGGCGTAGGTGGGGTGCATTATTTTGGTAGCGGTGTAGATAGACTAAAAGCCCAAGCTAGCTCAAGCACTCAAGGATTTGGCGTGCAACAAAATGGCGTAGAAACAGGACTTCAGCTAGGCTTGCAATCCGCACTTTGCAAATCTGTGGGCTTAGAAATCATTGCGCGTATCCCATTTATCTCACACTACTTCATAAACAAGGGCGATGAATCAAACATCATCTCTAGACAAATCACGCAAAGCTACTCAATCGGAGCGAGAATTTTATATCATTTTTAGTGATTTTATTTTGCTTAAATCATCATAGATTTTTGATTTTTTATCGTGCAAAGATTGCGTAAAAACCGCAAAAAAATAAGAGCATAATTTTTTGCACTTTTTACGCGTAATAAAATTTAGCTATAATGCGATTTTAGACAATATTTTTAGTCAAATCCACACAAGAATTATAAAGAGAATCTATGACAAAAAATCATCAAAAATCCAATCAACCCCACGAGCAACCTCCCAAACAAAGCCCAAACCAAAACTCAAGTCAAAGCTACACACCACCCCTTAGCAAAGCTCAAATCCACCAACTACTAAAATCAAAAAATAGCAAGTGGGATTTTTCATCTCTATCCTCCTTGCCCCACCCATTTTCTCTCAAAGACTGCGAGCAAGCCTCACACTTCCTTGCCCAAGCGATAGCAAATCAAAAGCAGATTTTAGTCGTGGGTGATTATGATGTCGATGGGATTGTATCTAGTGCGATTATGATGAGATTTTTGCACTCTGTGGGACACAAAAATGCCACCTATATTATCCCAAACCGCTTTAGAGACGGCTATGGTATAAGCCAAAAAATCTTGCAAGAAAATCCTAGCGATATTGTCATCACCGTAGATAATGGAATAAGTGCGTTTGAAGCGGCGCAGTTTTGCACCACTTCGGGTAGAAGCCTCATCATCACTGACCATCATTTGCCAAAGGAGCAGTTGCCAAATGCAGATTTTATCATAAACCCACAGCGACACGATTGTGAGTTTCCACAAAAAGAGATTTGCGGTGCGCTTGTAACGTGGTATCTATGCGCAGGGACAAAAATCGCCCTGCAAAAGATAGATTCAAGCCTTGCAAAAAGCATAGATTTAGCTCCATTGCTAGAGTTTGTCGCACTCGCCACTATCGCAGATATGATGCCCCTAAAGCATATCAACAAAACAATCGTGCTATATGGAATCAAAAAGCTAAAGAACCCACACTTCCCCTGCATAAGCAAACTAAAAACACTCCTAAAGACACCATTCCCCACAGCAAGCGACATTGCCTTTAGCATAACACCCGTGCTAAATTCAGCAGGCAGGATGGGCGAGGGGACAATAGCAAGCGAATTTTTGCTAGACTCTACAAAGGTAAGCCTAGAAAATCTAAAATCCATAAACGAGGAGCGCAAAAAATGCGCCAATGACACCCTAGAGTCCGCGCTAAAAAACGCACGCCAATACCAAAATGCAATAATCACAAAAGGACAATGGAATGAGGGTGTGCTAGGCATAGTAGCTGCCAAACTTGCAAAAAGATTCCAAAAATGCGCCTTTGTGCTGACAAACCAAGCTAGCAACACTACAAACCAAAAAAACATTCTAAAAGGCTCGGTGCGGGGGATTGGTGGTGTGAATATTATAGATTTGCTAAATGGAGGAAAAGAGATTTTAGGGGAGTTTGGCGGACACAAAAGCGCGGTAGGAGTGCAACTAGATGAGGAGAAATATGAGGAGTTTTGCGAGTATTTAGCAAGCGTGAATATAGACTATGCAAAAAATGATGAAAGTTCGTGCGATGAGTTTTTGCTAAAAATAGATTCTAGGGATATTGATGAGGAGTTGCTGCATATATTAGAAGAGTTTGAGCCCTATGGGCAGGGCAATCCAAAGCCCATTTTTGAAGCTACTTTGCGCGTAGAAAGCGTAGAGATTATCAAAGAAGTGCATAGAAAAATCATTTTTAGCCCACTAGATTATGCTAATCCGCTAGATTGCACACAAGATTTTAATACCAAGCAGGATTTTATAAAAGATGCTAAGCAAGATTTGGCGCAAATCTCTAGGCAAGATTCCAAGCAAGACACCAATCAAAATCTAGCGCAAAATATTCATATAAAAGCAATGTATTTTTTCTGTGAAAAAGAACTACAAAAAGACGATGAAATCACGGCCAGATTCACATTACAAAGGGATTCTTTTAGTGGCAAAGCTGTGATGATTATAAGCGAGATATTATAGATTTTGCACCATTTTTAAGGAATCTATACTCACGAGTAAAACACCTATCTAGCGTGCAAAATCTGGCACACTAGAAAAACTAAAATGGCACAAAATCTAAATGTGCTAAATACTAAGCGTATAAAAACTAACGCTATTAAAGTTTTTGCTTCAAAAAGTCATCTGCTTTTTGATAAATACATTTGCTATTTTTGCTTAGCTTATGTGTTAGCCTTATCATTTTTTGATTTACCAAAAAACGCAAAGCCCAACCCCATAATAAAAGCCCCAATAACTGTCAAAACAAAATCTATCCCAAATGAGCTAAATTTCACAGAAAAAAATCTATCAAAAAATGGGACAAAGGCAAGCAGATTTGGCACAAGCAGAAAAAACAAAAACATATAAACAAAGCGGACAACATAACCTTTCATTGCAAAACTATCCTTTAATCTCTTTTTAAGTAATGCCAAGCACCTGCCCCGAGCGCACTCATAATCCCCACACTAAAAGCCCTTGCAAATGCCGATTGTTGCCACTCTAAGCCCCACTCTGCAAAAAACTCAATGGGAACATAAGGAAAAATATATGGCGGAATCAAAAATCCAACAAACATTAGCAAAAACCAATATATGCAGATTTTACATAATTTCATTTTATAAGCCTTACTCATTTATAAACTATCGTGCTACCAAGTGTGAGAAAAACATTTCTCTTAGCACTTTTTTAAGAGATTCTACCACCTATTTTATGATTTAAAATATTTTTTACTAAGCAAGGATTTTATCCCTTCCTTAGCTTACATAAATACATAAAAAACTTTTTTGATATGTGGATATTTTGCTAATGTCTTTTGCGTCTAAAGAGCAAAAAAGCACACATACTAATCGCCCAAAAAAATGCCACAACAAAAGCTGAAGTTAGCCATTCTATGATTTTCCCCTCTTGTAAGGTAGCATATCCCCAAGCGGATATATGAGAAATCACATAAGTGATTATCAAATAGCTAAAAAACATACCAAAAAAGTAAAAAAGAAAGACTTTTGATAATTGCTTCATAATATTGCCTGCTTGACAAAAATTACACTAACGAATACCAAGCTTGCTACCAAGCCCACCAAATACAATGCCCCCAGCTGCGCCAGAAAGACCATTGTTTAGAGCATTGCCCCAATTTATTGGACGATTATTCCAATAATCCAAAACAACAGATTGCCCAGCACCCCAAGCAAAACCTGTCCCAGCACCCCAAAAAATTGCAGGCCACAACTCACCTTTTGTTTCCTCTAGCTCTTTTTGAGAGAGGAATTGCACATTTAGATTTTCTGCATTTTTTCCAAATAGGAAATTTGCATCATCTTTTGTGAGTGCAGATTCTTGCACGCTAGGTGCAGGGGCAGTAAATGGAATTTGTAAAGTTTGAACGCTCAGCACGGATATGCTGACAAAAGAACAAGGCTCTAAGATTGAAATGATTTGCCTCATTTCGTGCTTCCTTTAAATAAATTAAATTTGCAACCCCTTAAAAAATTTCTAAAGAAAAATTCTATGTCAATTCTCTTTGAGGTGGCAGGTAAATATAAGTGAATAAAAAATAATTTGTCAAGTAAAATATATTTTTAATC